>CACEBP010000001.1 GCA_902557785.1 uncultured Pelagibacteraceae bacterium
CGTCAGATGCATTCTTTCCTTTTGTTGATGGAATTGAAGTTCTAATTAGAGCAGGTGTCAAAACTATAATCCAGCCAGGTGGATCAATTAGAGACAAAGAAATTATTAATGCAGCAAATAAAGCGAAAATAAAAATGTTTTTTACCGGTATTCGACATTTCAATCATTAACTTATTTTATCTATTTTTGCTGCCAAAACAAAATCGCTTTCAGCCAAACCCTTAATAGCATGTGTAAAAATTTTTACTTTACAGTAGCCCCAACCAAAAGAAATGTCTGGGTGATGATTTTCTTCCTCGGCTATTTTACTGACTTTGTTTACAAATTTTTGACTTTCTTCAAAATTCTTAAATTTTAAATCTTTAATTAAATAATAGCTTTTGTCATTATTGCTTTTAACACTCCACCCATCAACTTTCTTTAGGTATTTATGTATTTCACTTGTGTCAAATGGTGGGATATCACCACTACAAGCAATACATTTTTTTTTTGATAGATCTTCCATAGTTTGGAGCGGGCAAAGGGGCTCGAACCCTCGACCTTCTCGTTGGCAACGAGACGCTCTACCACTGAGCTATGCCCGCAATTTTTTGAGTATAGTACACACTCTTGCAGCTGGTCAACAGTTATAAAATGCCACTACCTGCAAGCTAGTTTTTTTTGTATAATATTATAATGAAAAAGTTTCCTGATGTTATTCCAGTTTTTCCTCTAAGTGGAGTTATATATTTTCCAAAAACAAATCTTCCATTAAATATTTTTGAAAAGAGATACTTGGACTTAGTTAATGATGCTTACAGAAAAGATAAATTTATGGGAATGGTTCAATCTAAAAAAGAGGGTAATACTGTATATAATGTTGGTTGTTTGGGAAAAATAAGTGATTACCAGAAAAGTAAGGACGGCAGAATACTGATAAATCTTACTGGAGTTTCAAGGTTTAAGATTCTCAAAGAAATCTCTTGTAAAAAGTTATACAGGGAATTTCAAGTTGAGTATAAAGATTTTGTTACAGATACTAAAGAAGAAGAAAGTAAAATTAACTTAATTACAATAGAAGAAAAGGCAAAAACTTTTTTCAAAAAAAATGGTTTGCTGCTTAACTGGAAAGAGTTTGAAAAATTAGATCATATGCAAAGAATTAACACCTTAGCTATGATTGCTCCTATCACCAATGAGGAAAAGCAAAAATTGCTTGAAGCAATTTCTTTGGAGGACAAATTTAATACCTTAGAAAGTATAATAAGCTTTTATTTATATGATACGGGACTTAATAATCAAACGATACAATAGTATTAGTTTGCAGATTTATTCATAGAGTCAAAAAAGTCTGTGTTATTTTTTGTGTTTTTAAGTTTCGCTATAAGAAATTCTATACCGTCCATTGTACCCATGGGGCTAATGATTCTTCTTAACACGTTCATTTTAGATAAATCGTCTTTTTCAAATAGAAGCTCTTCTCTTCGTGTTCCTGATCTAGTTATATCTAAAGCTGGATAAATTCTCTTATCAGCTACTTTTCTATCGAGTATCAACTCAGAATTACCTGTGCCTTTAAACTCTTCAAAAATTACTTCATCCATCCTGCTGCCTGTATCAATTAATGCTGTTGAGATAATAGTTAAGGAACCGCCTTCTTCTACATTTCTTGCAGCACCAAAAAACCTTTTCGGCCTTTGTAGAGCATTTGCGTCTACACCCCCTGTTAAAACTTTACCAGAACTTGGGATAACTGCGTTGTAAGCTCTACCTAATCTTGTGATAGAGTCTAGTAAAATTACAACGTCTTTTTTGTGTTCCACAAGACGTTTTGCTTTTTCAATGACCATCTCAGCAACAGCAACGTGTCTTGAGGCGGGTTCATCAAAAGTAGATGCTACTACCTCACCTTTTACAGATCTTTGCATATCTGTTACTTCTTCTGGTCTTTCATCTATCAATAAAACCATTAGATAACATTCTGGGTGATTAGCCGTAATTGATTGTGCAATATTTTGAAGTATAATTGTCTTCCCCGCTCTAGGTGGAGATACAATTAATGATCTTTGTCCTTTGCCAATTGGGCTGACCAAATCAATTAATCTTGCAGTATTGTCAGGTTTTTTTTCAACTTTGTTTGTCTCAACTTCTAATTTAATTCTTTCATTGGGGTAAAGAGGTGTTAAATTATCAAACGCAATCTTATTCTTGCCTTTTTCAGGTTCATCAAAATTAATTTTATTTACTTTTAAGAGTGCAAAATACCTTTCTGCATCTTTTGGACCTCTGATCTCTCCTTCAACAGAATCACCTGTTCTTAATCCAAACCTTCTTATCTGACTTGGGCTTACATAAATATCATCAGGGCCTGGCAAATAATTGGACTCTATTGCTCTTAAAAACCCAAATCCATCTTGTAAAACCTCTAATACTCCCGTCGCTGTAATTTGCTCATTTTTCTCTGCTAATTTTTTTAAAATAGCAAAAAGAATTTCTTGTTTTCTCAACGTACTCGGATTTTCAATACCTAGTTTCTCAGCCTCGTTAATAAGCTCTGCTGGATTCTTTTGCTTTAATTCTTGTAGATTCATGAGATTTTGATTAGTAGGAAAGTATTAAAAATATATGACTTTTTGACAAAAATTCAAGTCCTATTATAAAGGCTTAAAAATAACAACAAATACGACAACTATGAGTATAATTGTAGGTACTTCATTAATAATTCTATAAAATTTAGATGATTTTTGGTTGTCATTTGTTGCAAAATCGCTGAGATATTTTCCTAGTAGAAAATGATAAAAAGTTAAGATTAGTACTAATATAATTTTTATTTGCATCCAGAGCTCTAAAAAAATATTAAATCCAAGGCTATGAATTAATAAAACCCCAAATAGCCAAGAAAGCAACATTGCCGGCATCATAATGTAATTGTAAAGTTTCCTTTCCATGATTTTAAATGTATCTTTTTGAGAGTCATGCAATGCTTCTGAATGATAAACAAATATCCTAGGTAAATATAATAAACCTGCCATCCATGATATAACCGCTATAAGGTGAAGGGATTTAAACAAAAGATATAAATTCATTTAAATATATTTCTTTATTAATTTTTCAAAAAGATCAATATGTTCAGGATTATCATTAAGACAGGGAATAAGATCAAAATTTTTACCACCATGATCTAAAAAGCTATCTCTGCCCTGAATATCAATTTCTTCCAAAGTTTCTACACAATCAGATGCAAAACCTGGACAAATAACTAATAAATTTTTTATACCTTTTTTGGGTAAATCTTCCAAAGTCTTATCGGTATAGGGAGTTAACCATTCCTGAGGGCCAAACCTAGATTGAAAAGTGGTTTCAATATTTATTGTCTTATATTTCTCTTTCATTAGCCTGGTTGTTTTTTGACAATAACAATAGTAAGGGTCTCCTTTGTCAAAATATTTTTTAGGGATACCATGATAAGAGGCAATAATTAGATCTGGTTTCCAATCGATTGATGCAACTTTTTTTTCTATACTTGTTGTAAGAGCACTAATATAGGAAGCCTCGCTTTCATAATGAGGGATGACTTGCAAACTAGGCTGCCACCTCATACCCATTAAAGATCTATAAACTTCATCACATACGGTGGCGGTAGTTGCTGCAGCGTATTGAGGATATAAAGGCAAAATAACTATATTTTCACACCCTGAGTCCTTCAGTGAAATTAGTTTAGATTTAATGCTCGGATTCCCGTATCTCATTGCAAAATCAACAATTATTTTTTTATTCCCAATTTTGTCTTGAAGCTTTTCAGTTTGGCTTTTAGTATAATATAAAAGAGGAGACTCATTGGTATCCTTCCTCCATATTTTTTTGTAAGCGTGAGCCGTTTTAGAAGGTCTGAAAGTAAGTATAAAAAGATTAAGAATAATCTGCCAGACAACCGGATTTACCTCTATTACTCTTCTATCAGATAAAAATTCCTTTAAATATTTTCTTATATCCCACCAGTTTGTAGAGTCTGGTGTACCCAAGTTAATTAGTAGAACCCCAGTTTTGCCAAATTTGATAATTGGATGATTATTTTTCATTTTAATACTCTCTAAAAAATTTTATAAGTTTTTCAACCTTATCTGGGTCTGTCTCAGGAAGCAAACCGTGACCTAAGTTAAAAACATAAGGCAAACCTCTAAATATATCTAAGTACTTTTTTGCAGCACTTTTGATTTTCTTTTCTTCAGATAATAAAATTTTCGGATCTAGACCACCCTGTAAAACTACATTTGTTAAATTTGCCTTAATCCAGTTAGGGTCGACATCATAATCCAAACTAATCCCATCTGGTTTCACTACATCGTTAAACTCCTTGTAATTTTTATTTATACCTTTTGGAAAGCACATTACAGGGATTTGGTTTTTTCTACAAAATTCTACAAGTTTAAGATTTGGAATATAACAGTAATTTGGAAGATCTTCAGGCACTATCAGACCTGCCCAAGAGTCAAAAATTTGTATAACATCTGCGCCTGCATTTATTTGATTTTCGATATGAGCGCAGAGATAATCATGAAGTTTATCTAGGATTAAACTAACTTCAAATTCTTTAGTTTTAATTTTTTGATAATTAATTTGTTTTCTATCTTTCTTCAGACCTAACATATAAATTAAAAGAGTCCAAGGAGCTCCGATGAAACCAATTAAAGATTTTTTTTTATCTAATCTCTCTCTTGTTCTTTTAATTGCTTTGTAAATTGGATATAATCTTTGAGTAAAAGAAATTTTATCATTATTTAAAAATTTTTTAATATTAAACTCCTCTAAAACAGGACCATGATCTTTAATAAATTCTACTTTTTGGTTTAATCCGTAAGGGACCATTAAGATATCAGAAAAAATAATAGCAGAGTCCAAATTAAATCTCTTAATGGGTTGTAATGTTATCTCGGAACTTAACTCACTATTTAAACAAAGACTTATGAAATTTTGATTTTGTGATCTTATATCTCTAAATTCAGGTAAATACCTTCCCGCTTGTCTCATAAACCAGACTGATTTACAAATTTTTCTTTTTATTAATATTTCTCTAAGATTGCTCATTAAATAGTTAAAGTTTATAAGTATATTGAGAGCTATAGGCTCTGTTAAGTAGTTATATAACGATTTTTACAACTTTTATACATGATCAATTTAACAAGTTTTATTATTTTTGCTTAGTTTTTAGACTTTAATCATTTTATAAACATTAAAAAAACATTATTATTAACAACCAATAACTTGTTTAAATAATGTTAATTAATGTTAATTATTTTCTTCTAATTTTATTAAATATGTAAAACATTAAGTTGTTATAATTTTATTAACAAATTTATGAACGAAAAATACAATGTATATCTTGTGTCTGACTCAACGGGTGAAACTCTTGATAGAATTTTTTTATCCCTTAAATCACAGTTTGCTAATTTTCAATATGAAAAAAAAGAGTTTGCTTTTATAAGAACCGAACACCAAATTGATAAGATTATTAATGAATGCAACCACATTGAAAATTCAATTATACTTTATACAATTGTAGAAACAAAATTGGCAAAGTATCTCGCAAACCAAAGTGAAAAAAATTCTGTACCCTGTTTTGGTGTTTTAGGAAATTTAATTTTAAGTTTTTCAAAGCTTCTTAACCAAAAAGCCATCCACAAACCAAGCGCTCAACATGTTTTGGATGATGATTACTATAGAAGAATAGAGGCTATACAGTTTACTATGTCTCATGATGATGGAAAAAAAGTTGACGATATTAATAATGCTGATGTAGTTTTATTAGGAGTAAGCAGGACAAGCAAAACCCCTACATCAATCTATCTTGCAAACAGGGGGTATAAAACAGTTAATATACCATTAGTTTTAGACCAAAAAATACCAGAAGATTTAAAGACGAACAAAAAATCTTGCATAATAGGATTGATCGCTGATCCTGAAAGATTATCAGACATAAGACGAAATAGGGTGGCTATAATGAAGGATCAAAACCTAAAAGAATATACAGATTTGGACTCTATCAAAAAGGAGGTTGAGGATTCAAAAAATTTATTTAAAAAAAACAATTGGCCAATTATTGACGTAACTAGAAGATCAGTAGAAGAAACTGCTGCCTCAATATTAAAGATTATTGAAATTAAAAAACATAAATGAAAATAATATTAGCCTCTAAGAGTGGAGTAAGAAAATTAATTCTAGATAAATATAATATTGATAACGAAGTAATAGTATCAAACGTTGATGAAGATGAAATAAAAGAATCTTTACTGTCCGAGGGAGCCGAGCCACTCCAAGTATCAAAAAATCTCGCAGAAATTAAATCTATAAAAGTAAGTAAAAAAAACCCTGATCGTTATGTATTGGGCGCTGATAGTGTTATTTCACTTGATGGTGAATTAATAAATAAACCAAATTCTAGAGAGGAAGCGTTTACTATTTTAAAAAGACTTAATAATTCAAAGCATTATCTGATAAGTTCAGTTTGTATATCAATCAATGGAGCAATGATATGGAATCACTCTGACGCTTCAGAACTTAAGATGAAGAACCTTAACGAAAGTGAATTATCTTCATATTTAAACAAGATAGATACAAAAACCTTAATTGATTATGGGGTTTATCAGATAGAAGCAGATGGATTAGAATTATTTGAGTATGTGAAAGGGGACAAAGACTCAATAATGGGGCTACCTATCAAGGAAATCATAAAATATATTAAAAAATTAAAAAAATGAAAAAATTTTTCGGTATAATTGGAAATCCTATTAAACACTCCTTATCGCCAGTATTACATAAATACTGGTTTGAGAAATATGGTATTGATGCTGATTATTCAATCATAGAAGCAGTAGATAAAGATTTGCCAGAAGTAATTAAAAAAATTAAACAAGGTAATTACTCGGGTATTAACGTAACTTTGCCCTTTAAACAAAAAATTATTCACCACGTCGATAAAGTTGTTAATGATGCGGAACTCACTGGATCCGTAAACACTATTCTTTTAAATAACGATAAAACTATAGTTGGTGAAAATACCGATGTATATGGGTTGCAAGCTGCATACCTTAAGGAAATTGACGATAGTTTAAATAAAAAAGCATTAGTAATTGGTGCCGGTGGCGTCTCCCCTTCTGTTATTCTATCTATTAAAAAATCAGGTATTAGAAATATCTCTGTAACAAATAGAACCAGTGAAAAATGTATTTTTTTAAAAAAGAAATTTAATTTTCTAAATTTAATTGCCTGGGCAGATCTTGAGTCTAAAATTAAGGATTTTGATATTATAATTAATGCAACAAGTCTTGGCTTAAAGAATGGTAATGATTTCAATTTTAATTTTTCTAATACAAAAAAAGAAGTAATTTATATTGATACAATCTATAATCCTTTAGAAACAAAGACCTTCAAATATCTTAAGGAAAATGGAAGAAGAGTCTTTAACGGTCTTGATATGTTTATTTATCAGGGGCAAAAAGCTTTTTATCTATGGAACAAAATCAATCCTGAAATTGATGACAAACTAGTAGAATTATTAAACTCAAAACTTAAATGATTAAAATAGGAATAACAGGATCATTAGCATCAGGAAAAACAACAGCAAGTAAGATTTTATCTTTTAGAAGAGGGCCTCTGTTTAGTGCTGACAAGGTCGTAAAGACTCTCTATAGAAGTAAACGTTTTAGATCCTTAATTAGCAAAAAATTTGAACTAAAAAATAATAAACAATTAAAAAAATCCTTAAAAAAACTAATTCTCCAAAATAAAAAAAATATTAAGAAATTAGAAAAAATAATACATCCCTTAATTAGAAAAAAAATGAAAAATTTTACTTTACAAAATAGAAAACAAAAATTTCTATTTTATGAGATACCTTTACTGATTGAGAGTAAATTAGAGAATTATTTTAATTTAATTTTTTTTATCAAAGCAAAAAAACAAATAAGGTTAAAGAGATTTCAATCAAAAAGTGGTGACAAAAAATTATTTTATTTGCTAAACAATAAACAGATGACAGATGTTAAAAAAGTCAAATTCTGTGATTACGTAGTTGTAAATGAAAAAAATTTAAGTATTTTAAAAAAAAACTTATTCGCTATAATTAAAAAATATGAATGAAGTTTTCCTTGATACTGAGACTACTGGTTTATCTTTTCGAGATGGACATAAAATTGTTGAAATAGCCTGTATTGAAACTAAAGATTTAATAAAAACCGGAAAAGTATTTCATAAATTAATAAATCCTAAAAGAAGTATGCCCGAGGAAGCATTTAAAGTGCATGGTTTTTCTCAAGAATTTTTGAGTGACAAGGAAACCTTTGATAAAGTTGTCGAAGAGTTTTTAAATTTTATCAAAGATAAAAGAATTATAATTCATAACGCATCTTTTGATTTAGGTTTTTTAAATGGAGAACTTGAATTAATTCAAAAAGAGAAGATTAAGAATGAATTAGTAATAGATACGTTAGAGCTAGCAAGAAACAAGTTTCCGGGAACATCAAATTCTTTAGATGCGCTTTGTAAAAGATTTAACATAGATTTATCGCGAAGAACAAAACATAATGCCTTATTAGACTGTGAGTTGTTAAGAGAGGTTTACATAAATTTATTAGGTGAAAAAGAGCCTAAATTTAATCTTTCGAGCAGTCCGTCTGAAATTAGTTTTAACAAATCAAAAGATTATAATAAAACGATAGTAAAAATTTCAGACAACGAATTAAAAAATCATGAAAGATTTATCAAGACAGAATTAAAAAAGAATTTTTACTGAACTTTTCTCATTTTGTACAATTTTTCAAAATCAACAGTTTCATTAATTTTAATATTTTTAAATCCAGACCTTTCAAATAAAAAAACAAAAATTTGTCTTAACTCAGGATAAATTTTTTTTGGTATATCAACTAAAATAATATTTTCCATTTTTTCCTTTGCTAGTTTCTCATCTT
The DNA here is from genome assembly GCA_902557785.1 of uncultured Pelagibacteraceae bacterium. Taxonomy (GTDB): domain Bacteria; phylum Pseudomonadota; class Alphaproteobacteria; order Pelagibacterales; family Pelagibacteraceae; genus Pelagilacustribacter. The sequence continues at coordinate 8,943 of CACEBP010000001.1, forward strand.
TAAATTCTACTATTGTAGAAAACACAATTTTTGTATCAATTTTTTCAAAGTTATCTTTAACTGGCGATAGTTTTAAACTGGTTTCAACTTCAATTATATGTTGTTTAACTTGAACACTTTTTATATCGATTTTGATTTTGTAATTAGCTATATCTTTAGTAAGAAGAAAAAAAGTTTTAGGATTAGGTATATTAAAATTTAACTCTTTAATATATTTTCCAATAATTTTATGTGTCATCTTTTTTATTTTCTACTATTTCGGCATCAATTGTTTCACTTTTTTTTTTTATATCTTCCATCGGCTTGTTTTTTAAAGCTAAACTTAAAAAAATCTTTCTGGTAAAAGGTATTAGTAGTAGAAAACCAATTAAATCTGTAAAAAAGCCTGGTATTATAAGTAATAAAGCGGCAATTGCTATTGATGCTCCAGACATCATTTCATAAATTGGCATTTTATTTTGATATAGATTCACCATTCCTGACTTGAGAGTTTGAATTCCTTGAAGTTTTGCAAAATATAAACCTATTATTGCAGTTAAAAATATTAAAGCTACCGTGTTTAAAGCGCCAATCTGTCCTCCTATTTTGATTAATAGGAATATTTCTAATGCTGGAAGACCTATAAATAAGAGAAAAAATGGGTTCATTTGTCTGATACAAAAATATATGATTAATGTATATTTTTCAAATTATGAGTAATAATTTTGGGTACATAGACATTATTTTGTTAGGCATGATCGCGGGATTCATCATTTTGCGACTAAGAAGTATTCTAGGAAGAAAAACTGGTCACGAGTCAAAGGTATACCCAGGATTTGCCGAGAAAGAATTCAATATACCAAAAAATGAAGTCAAATCAGTCAAGCCAGATTTTAATATTTTGGAGGGCAAAGAAAAAAAAGAGTTTCTTAGAGGTGCAGAAATTGCTTATGAGAGTATTTTAACTTCTTTTGCTAACGGAGACTTAATTAAATTAAAAAGTTTATTATCATCAAATATGTTTACGAATTTTTCTGAAGCTATTAAAACTAGAAATAAAGAAGGTATTGTATCTGAATTTACATTTATTGGTGTTAAAGAGTCTTCAGTAGAAAAATATGAAAAAATTAAAGATAATTTATTCGCTACTGTTAAATTTGTCGCTGAAGTAATATCTGTTAAAAAAGACAAGGATAATAAATTAATAGAGGGAAATCCTGATAAAATAAAGTTTGTTACTGATAGCTGGAAATTTACAAGAAATATAAAGCAAAAAGATCTAAATTGGTATTTATCTGAAATTATCAGCAAGTGATAAAAAAAAAAGTACTAAACCAAGAAGATAAGAAAACTTGGGAAGAATATATTAAAAATCCTTCCGATATTTACGACAAAGATCAGAACATCTTGAATAACACTAAGCGAAGAGAGCGTTATAGATTTGATTTACACGGATTTACTTTGGAAGAGGCTAATAACAAAGTAAAAGAAATTATAGAACACTGTGTTAAAAATAAATTTAGAGAATTGTTACTTATTACCGGAAAAGGTTTACATTCCAAAAATGATAAAGACGCATATATATCTAAGGACTTAGGGAAATTAAAACATTCCGTTCCTGAATTTATAAAAACAAATTCAGAAATAAATAAACTAATTGTCTCGATTGCTGATGCTGATAAAAAAGATGGAGGTGAGGGAGCGATTATAATTAAATTGAAAAATTTATAATATAAATTTGGACAAATCTGTGTCTTTTACTAGGTTTCCTAAGTTATCTTTTACGTATTTTTGATCAACCGTAATTGTTTCGCCTGTTTTATCTGTTGCATTAAAACTAATATCATCCAAAACTTTTTCAATAATAGTATGGAGTCTTCTGGCACCAATATTTTCAACTGATGAATTTACTTCAGCAGAAATTTTAGCAAGCATATCAATCCCATCATCTGTAAATACAAGATTTACGTTTTCAGTTTTTAACAATTCTTTATATTGTTTTATCAAGCTATTATCGGGTTCTTTAAGAATTCTTTTAAAATCCTCTTCTTTTAGCGCATTTAATTCAACCCTTATCGGCAATCTACCTTGTAATTCAGGTAACAAATCAGATGGTTTAGCTAATTGAAATGCTCCAGAAGCGATGAATAAAATATGATCAGTTTTAATTGGACCGTGCTTAGTGCTTACAGTTGTTCCTTCTATTAGAGGCAATAGATCTCTTTGAACACCTTCTCTTGAAACGTCACCGCCAACCCTATCGCTTCTTGCGGAAACTTTATCAATTTCATCTAAGAAAACTATTCCGTTTTCCTCTGTAGCTTTTTTTGCCTCAATAATAATTTTATCCTCTTCAATCATTTTGTCTGATTCCTGCGCAACTAAAATGTCATGAGACTCTTTAACAGTCATTTTTTTCTTTTTACCTTTTTTACCACCCATAGATTTTCCTAAAATATCCCCAAGATTTACCATCCCAACGTTTCCACCGGGCATCCCAGGTATTTCAAAACTTTGAAGTGGCGAAGAAGTATTTTGAACTTCTATCTCGATTTCGTTGTTATCTAAGTCGCCAGTTCTCAATCTTTTTCTAAAACTCTCCCTTGTTGCAACACTTGCTTTATTACCCACAAGCGCATCTAATACTTTATCCTCTGCTTTCAATTCTGCTTTTGCCTTAACTTCTTTTCTCTTCTTCTCTCTTTCCATAGCTATTGCTATTTCAATTAAATCTCTAATGATTTGTTCTACATCTCTACCTACATAACCAACTTCTGTAAATCTTGTTGCTTCAACTTTTATAAAAGGAGCTTGTGCTAATTTAGAAAGCCTTCTAGAAATTTCTGTTTTACCAACCCCTGTAGGTCCGATCATTAAAATATTTTTTGGAAGAACTTCATCTCTCATTTCATCTGATAAGGCTTGTCTTCTCCATCTGTTTCTTAATGCAACAGCTACGGCTTTTTTTGCATCTTTTTGGCCAATTACGTATCTATCTAATTCTGATACAATTTCTCTTGGAGAAAGCGCGCTTACTTTAGAAGTTTCTTTATCTTTTTTTACTACTTTTAAATTTGTAACTTTATTTGATGGTGCCATATTAAACTTTTTCCACTGTAACGTTGTTATTGGTGAACACACATATGTCTGATGCAACTTTAATAGATTTTCTGGCTATATCTTCAGCGTTCATATCAGTTTCAGCCAAAACTTTTGCAGCCGCTAAAGCGTAATTACCACCTGATCCAATTCCAATTATTCCATCTTCAGGTTCCAAGACATCCCCTGTTCCTGAAATTATAAAACTATGTTTTTTATCGGCTACAGCCATTAATGCCTCTAACCTTCTTAAAAATTTATCACTTCTCCAATCTTTTGCCAACTCTACTGCAGCTCTTTGTAGGTTACCTGCATGTTTTTCAAGTTTGGCCTCTAATCTCTCAAACAAAGTAAGAGCATCTGCAGTTGATCCGGCAAATCCTGCAATCACTCCTCTGTTTTCAATTTTTCTTACTTTTTTGGCTTTGCTTTTCAAAACAGTATTACCCAAACTAACTTGGCCATCTCCAGCAACTACAGTTTCACCATTTTTTCTAAGTAGGACAATCGTTGTTCCGTGCCACTTTTCAGCTGTATTCATATTGTTATATGTGGAGATTAATTTTGGATCTTCAATAGTAAATCTGATTTATTGATAAAATGACCGATTATATATATATCAAGGATTAATCAGAGAAATTTATGGCAAGAAAAGCAAAAATTAGTAGAAAGACGAAAGAAACCAGTATTTCTGTTTCCGTTAATCTAGACGGCAAAGGAAAATATAAAATTAAAACTGGAATAGGTTTTTTAGATCACATGTTAGAACAACTGTCTAAGCATTCTTTAATTGATTTAGAGGTAAATGCAAAGGGTGACACTCATATTGATTTACACCACACTACTGAAGATACAGGAATAGCTATTGGGGAAGCTATTAAAAAAGCTGCTGGTAACCGAAAAGGTATTAGAAGATATGCATCAACAATGATACCAATGGACGAAACTTTAAGCAGAGTATCCATTGATGTTTCAAACCGGCCATATTTAATTTGGAAAGTTAATTTAAAAGTAGAAAAGTTAGGTGAGATGGATACAGAATTATTTAAAGAATGGTTCCAGGCTTTTTCCCAGTCTGCTGGTGTTACTTTACATGTAGAAAATATTTATGGTGAAAATAGTCACCACAAAATTGAGTCTTGTTACAAAGGTCTAGCTAGATCATTAAAAGATGCTCTAGAAGTTGATAAAAGAATTAAAAACTCGATACCTTCGACTAAAGGCTCTATTTAATTTTGATGAACGTCACAATTGTTGACTACCAATCGGGCAATATAAGCTCAGTCATTAACTCTTTTACAGAGGTTGCTAAAGGTAAAGTTAATTTAGAAGTAACTTCAGATATTAATAAAATAAAATCGAGCGATAAAATTGTTTTACCAGGCCAAGGCTCTTTTAAAAGCTGCGTAGATTCTCTCAACAACATCAATGGTTTGGCTGAAACGCTTAAAGAATTTGCAATAATAAATAAAAAACCTTTATTAGGTATTTGTGTAGGCTTACAAATGTTTGCTGATGTTGGTTATGAAGAAGCAGAAACAAAAGGATTAGGATGGATTGCTGGTAAAGTTTCTAAAATTGATAATCAAAACGGTAAATTTAAACTTCCACATATTGGTTGGAACGAAATCGAAATACAAAAAGAAAGTAAAATATTTAAAGACATCAAAAATAAATCTCATATGTATTTCGTTCATAGTTATGAATTTATTCCAGAAGATAAATCAGTAATTTCATCAACAACAGATTATTCATCTAAGATAGTTTGCTCTGTTGAAAGAGATAATTTATTTGGAACACAGTTTCATCCAGAAAAAAGTGATAAAATTGGATTAAAAATAATTGATAACTTTTTAAAATTATAATGAAAATATTCCCTGCTATAGATATTAAAGATAAGAAATGTGTAAGATTAATCAAAGGAGACTTTGAAAATAAAACTGAATATAAAACTTCACCTATTGATCAAGCAGGTAAATTTAAACAACATGGTTTTAAAAATTTACATATTGTTGATTTAGATGGAGCACTAACAGGTAAAATAGTTAATTTAGATGTAATTAAAGAAATAGTAAGCAAGTATGATTTGAGAATCGAAATAGGTGGTGGCGTTAGATCTCTTGATAGTATCAAGCAATACATTGATGTAGGTGTTGAAAAAGTAATTTTGGGAAGTGGTGCGATTAAAAATAAAGAATTTTTAAAAGATGCGTGTCAAAAATATAAAAATCAAATTGCTTTAGGATTAGACGCAAAGGATGGAAATCTCTCTGTGTCAGGCTGGAAAGAAAATTTAAATGTAAAAACTATAGATTTTCTAAAAGATGTAAACAATTATGGAGTGAGCAGAATTATTTACACAGATATAAATAGAGATGGAATGAAGACTAGCCCTAACTTAGATGAGACAGTTAAAATTGCAGAGCTTTCTAATTGTCCTGTTGTGATTTCAGGAGGTGTTTCTTCAATAAATGATATTAAGAAAGCTAAAGAGTTAAACAATAATAAAATTGAAGGTATCATTGTTGGTAAAGCTATTTATGATGGTGATATCAAACTAGATGAGCTAGCGAAGGAGATCAGTGCTTAAAAATAGAATTATACCTTGTCTTGATGTTAAGAACGGGAGAGTAGTTAAAGGTATTAACTTTGTTGAATTAAAAGATGCTGGAGATCCGGTTGAACAAGCTAAGATCTATAGTGACGGTGGAGCTGATGAGATTTGTTTTTTAGATATTACTGCATCAAATGAAAACAGAGAGACAATTATTGACATTGTAAAAAAAACAGCGAAAGAATGTTTTGTTCCTTTAACTGTAGGAGGTGGTGTTAGAACTATACAGAATATAACTGATTTACTATTAGCAGGAGCAGATAAGGTTTCTATAAATACAGCAGCAGTTAAGGACGTTGGTTTTGTTAATGAGGCGTCAAAAAAATTTGGTTCTCAATGTATTGTTGTAGCAATAGACGCTAAAAAAGTTTCAAATAATAAATGGGAAGTTTTTACACATGGTGGAAGAAATAAAACAGGTATTGATGTTGTAGAATTTGCTAAACAAGTGGAAACAAATGGAGCAGGAGAAATTCTATTAACTTCTATGGATAGAGATGGAACAAAGTCTGGTTATGACGTTGAATTATTAAAATTGATTACTGATAACACGAATATTCCTGTTATTGCTTCTGGTGGAGTGGGAACTTTAGATCATTTTTACGATGGTATAGTTAATGGTGGAGCGAGTGCAGTTCTAGCAGCCTCTATTTTCCATTACGGTGAATATAAAATTAAAGAAGCTAAAGAATATTTGAAATCTAAGAATGTATCGGTAAGATTATAAAATGTTTGAAAACCTAGAACAGTTAATGCAAATTATTAGAGAGAGAAAAAATTCATCTTCTGATAAATCCTACACGAATAAACTTCTCAACGATAAAAGCTTAAGTGTCGCAAAAGTTAAAGAGGAAATAGGAGAATTAATAGAAGCTGTTGAACAAAACTCAAATAAAATACACGAAGCAGCAGATGTAATTTATCATTTGATGGTTTATCTTGAGGCTAATAATATTAAGGTTGAGGATGTTATGAGTGAACTAAAAAAAAGACAAAAATGAGCTACGATAAAAATAATGTATTTGCAAAAATTCTTAGAGGAGAAATTCCTTGTAAGAAAGTTTATGAAAACGACCATGTTTTAGCTTTTCATGATATTAATCCTCAAAAGAAAGTGCACGTATTAGTAATACCAAAAGGTGAATTTGTTGATCTAGATGATTTCAATAATAAAGCCTCTGATAAAGAGATTGTCGAATTAAATAAAGCAGTTACACATGTAGCAAACTTAATGGGCTCAAAAGATAAAGGTTATAGAGCTCTCACAAATATTGGAAGCGATGGAGGACAAGAAGTTCCTCATCTGCATTTTCATATTTTTGCAGGTGAAAATATAGGAAAGATGGTTAGCTAATGGTTTCAAGAGTTAAAAGATATTTTTTAGAGATAAAAGATTTTTCGAATACTATAGATCTAAACCTTCCTGAAAATTATAAAATCATACTGGATGATAAAGATGATTTTAAACTAAATAAATTTTTTTACAAACAAATCGGTCTAGATCATTATTGGAGAGATAGACTTCTTTGGTCTGATAAAGAATGGATAAAGTATGTAACAAATAAAAATTTAGAAACTCATGTTTTAAAAAAAGGAGAAGATCTTGTTGGTTATTACGAACAAGAATTTCATCCAATTTCTAATGAAGTAGAACTAATAAATATGGGAGTATTAAAAGAATTTAGAGGTTTAAAACTAGGATCAACACTTGTCAATCATGCTATTGCTAGCGCATCAAGAAAGAATCCAGTTAGGATGTGGGTTCACACTTGTAGTTTAGATCACAAACACGCGCTGCAAAATTATAAGTCAAAAGGTTTTGAAATTTTTAAAGAGGAAGAAATAGATTTCGTTGCTTAATTCATCTCAGGAATTTTAAAAGTTCCTTTTTTAAACACATCATTTTTAGCGACAATTTTCAAAGAGAAATTTATATTATTGTTGTATTGGTCTATGATTTGCCAACCTTTTAAATCTAATGTTTTTCTGTCGAAGAAAACTGTTATCTCATTTTCACCTAAATAAACCAACTTTATAATTCGGCCAGATAAATCCAATTTTCCAGATTTTACAATTTCTAAAAGCTTATCTTTATATAAAATGTTTAGAAATGGAGATTGTGAAATAGGATAATAGTATGTTTTGTTATATCTCTTTTGTGTAATCGCTAATTTTTTTTTATTTATTATCAATTCTTTTTTTTTATCATCAAAATAATCACATTTTAATTTTCCAGGAAATTCTAAAAGACAACTTCCTTTTTCAGTTTTGTCATTAATTATCTGATCAAAAGTAAATTCTAAAGAATTTAAATTATTTAATTGTGTGATTATTTGAACTTTCTCATTAGCTGAAAGATTTGCTGATAATAAAATAAAGATTATAAATATTTTAAAGTACTTCACGCTTACCAACATGATTTGCTTTACTTACAATACCTTTTTCTTCCATCATATCAATAATTCTAGCTGCTCTATTGTAGCCGATTTGTAGTTTTCTTTGTAAGAAACTTGTTGAAGCTTTTCCCTCTGATTTAATAATATCAACTGCTTGCGTATATAGTTCATCTTCATCGCCGTCTCCTTCTAGAGCGGAAGAAGTTTCATTACTTGTATGGGCTGTAATTTCATCCATATAATCTGGCCTGCCTTGTGCTCTAATGGAATTAACAATTTTTTCTATCTCATTTTCCGAAACAAACGGACCGTGAATTCTAACAATTCTATTTGCAGATGACATGAATAACATATCACCTTTACCTAATAACTGTTCAGCACCCTGCTCTCCTAATATTGTTCTACTATCAATTTTAGAGCTTACTTGAAAAGAGACTCTTGTTGGAAAGTTTGCTTTAATTGTACCTGTTATTACATCAACACTTGGTCTTTGCGTTGCCATTATAATATGTATTCCAGCAGCTCTTGCCATTTGCGATAATTTTTGAATGTAATTTTCGATTTCTTTGCCAGCCACAAGCATCAAATCCGACATTTCATCAACCACTACAACAATGAAAGGCATTTTTAATTTGTGTTTGGCATTGTACCCATCGATGTTTCTAACTCCAACCTTGCTCATAAGTTTGTATCTGCTATTCATTTCTTTTACTGTCCAAGCTAAAGCAGATGTTGCCTTTTTCGCATCTGTGATTACTGGAGTTAATAAATGAGGAATACCCTCATAAGTAGATAGCTCTAACATTTTAGGATCAATTAAAATAAACTTACAAAGATCAGGATTCAATTTGTAAAGCAATGAAACAATAATCGTATTAATACATACCGACTTCCCTGAACCTGTCGTACCAGCTATTAATAAGTGAGGCATTGATGTAAGGTCTCCAACTATTGGCATTCCAGATATACTTTTTCCAAGTGCTATAGGCAATTTTACATCTTTCTTTTGAAACTTTTCGTAAGAGATAATTTCTCGAAGCGATACACTTTCTCTTGTCTCGTTTGGTATCTCAATACCTACTGTATTTTTCCCAGGAATAACCGAAACCCTTGCTGATGTTGAGCTAGTATTTCGAGCTAAATCTTCAGACAAATTTATTATTTTTGAAACTTTCACTCCGGGGGCCGGTTCAAATTCATATAAACTAACAACTGGACCATTATTAATTGCTTTAATTTTTCCATCTATACCAAAATCTAAAAGAATTTTTTCCATAAACTCACCATCAGGACGATTTTTATTTAATTCTGTTGCACTAAGTTTTGTAGAAATTTTGTCTAAATAATCTATTGCTGGCAGTTTATATTTTGATTTTAAACTAGTTGATGATTTTTCTGATTGAGTTAAGTCACCAAAAGAAAATGATTGTTGTGGTCTTTCAATGATCTCACTTTTCTCATCTGTAGGACCTATTTCTAAATCTACATTAGGAATAGTATTTTCTTTTCTTCTAAACAATGAAGCAATTATAGAAAAAATCCCAGTAATTATTTTCTTTATATTTAAATCTGCTGAAAAAATAAAAAAGATTAAGGTAAGCAACAATAACCCATATGCTGAATAAGTATTATCGATATATGGAAACCATGTGCTTAAGAATTCATAACCAATCTTTCCAACAAAACCTGAGTTGCCATTATCGATAAGCCAGAAAGAATTATTAAAGGTAATATAAATAAAAATTGTACCTAATATCAAATATGAGACCACTAGAAATAATTTTAAAACTATTCTTTTGATTTCTTTTTGAATGATTAAATTAATTCCCCAAAATAAAAAATTAGCCAAAATCAAAAATGAAACGAGACCGAAACTCTGTAAGAGAAAATCAGCAATACTACTGCCATAGATACCAAAGAAATTTTTGATCTCAAATTCCCTATCACCATACACAAATGAAGGATCCTCTGGCGAATATGTCGTAAAAGCTATTGCTAGACCTATACTTGTTGAAATTAAGATTAGTCCTACAAATTCAAAGGTTCGTTTTTTTAAAAAATTTGTTACACTATTTAAAAAGTTTGTATTCATATCGAATCGTTTACGTACTTTTTACCATTTTTATGAAAGTGAGAAAAATTTTAATATGATAAAACAGAGAATTTGCATAGTTGGAGACGGTCTTTCAGGCCTAATGACTGCTTTGGCATTAAACAAATTAGAGGGCTTAGAAGTCCACTTAATATCTAGAAAAAACAAGCACTCTAGAGATAGACGAACAACTGCAATTTCTGCCTCTAACTATGTGTTTTTTAATGAAGTCATAGACAACCTTAACAAAAAACTATTTTGGCCTTCTAAAAAGATTGATCTCTTCTACGAGACCAAAGATCAAAATATGAATTTCTTAAACTTTAATGAAGATAGCAAAAATCTTATGTATGTTTTTGAAAATGACAAAATCAAAGAAATTCTAATTAAAGAAATTAAAAAGAAAAAAATAAAAACTCTTCAAAAAAATATTAATGAATTAAAAGATTTAGATGGTTATGACATAAAAATATTATGCCTAGGTAGATCTTCAAAAATCTATCAAAGTATAGTTGATAAAAGATCATTAAACAAAGATTATAAAGAAATCGCAATCACAGGTTACGTTAAACATAATTTGAAAAATTTAAATACTGCTCAATATTTTTTAAAAGAAGGGCCATTAGCAATACTCCCATTTTCAAAAAATAATTTTTCATTTGTCTGGAGCGTAGATAAAGATTTTCCGACAAAAGATATCAACTCTATTGTTAAATCTAAAATTTCTAAAGTTTTAAAAACAAATAAAATACAGGTTTCAAATCAACAATCATATCCCTTGATGCTTAATTTAAAAAGAACTTATTATAAAAATGAAATTCTTATTTTGGGTGAGGGGCTGCACACTATTCACCCTATTGCAGGTCAAGGTTTTAATCTTGTATTAAGAGATATCAATAAATTGCAACAGATTTTTAAATATTACACAGAATTAGGCATGTCTTTAAAAAGTACTCCTGCTCTTGAAAAATTTACAAGTAATAGAAAATCTGAGAATATTATTACTGGTATAGGTATCGATCTAACTCATAATTTCTTTAAACAAAACAAATTATTAGATCCACTTAAAGTAACAATTTTGAAAAATATTTCGAAAAATGACACTTTAAAAAAAATAAGCAAATTTATTTCTAATCAAGGTTTATCAATTTAATCCAATGAACATTTATGCTCTTTCATCAGGCAGAGGTCCGTCAGGAATAGCCATCGTTAGAGTCTCAGGTAAAGATACTCTTAAAGTTTGTAAGAACTTAACAAAATTAAAAGAAATTAATTCTAATGAAGTAAATTATTGCCAATTTTATGATCCAAAAAACGATAAAGTAATAGATCCAGAGGCTCTATTATTATGGTTTCCCGGGCCTAATAGCTATACTGGTGATGATTTAGCTGAGTTTCAGGTTCATGGAAGTAATGCTGTTATCAACGCTATATTAAAAGCATTATCAGAACAAGATAATTGTAGATTAGCTGAACCTGGTGAATTTACAAAGTTAGCTTTTCAAAACAATAAAATCGATCTTTTAAAAGCTGAAAGCATAGGTGATTTAATCCATGCTGAAACGGAGCTTCAAAGAGACCAAGCAGTAAAATTAGTTCAAGGTAATGCATCTAATTATTATAACGATTTAAGAGAAAAACTTATTAAATCTTTATCTTACATCGAAGCTAAAATAGATTTTGTAGACGATGATTTGCCAGAAAAAGTTTTAAAAAAAGTACAAAACTCTATTAAAGAAATCCATAAAGATATTCATAAAATAATCGAGGACAACAAAATAGGAGAAAAAATTAGAGATGGATTTAAAGTCTCTATAACAGGCGAAGTTAACGCAGGAAAATCTTCTCTTTTGAATTTGATAGCAAAAAGGGATGTCGCTATTGTCTCAGATGAAGCAGGCACAACAAGAGATGTGATCGAGTCATATTTAAATATAGACGGTTATCCCGTAATTTTAGCTGACACTGCAGGCATCAGAGATGCAAAAAATGAAGTTGAAAAAAAAGGTATATCTTTAGCCTTAGGTAAATCAAAAGAAGCAGACCTTAATATCGTTGTCATAGATAATTCTTCAAAAAGCATAAACAATGAAATTAAAAAAATAATCAATAAAGATACGATAGTTTTACTAAATAAGTCAGACGTACAAAATAAGCAAAATCATAAATTTGATGCAGATACGGTGTTAGCATCCGTAAAAGAAAATAAAAACATCGATAGTTTAATTAAAAAGATAAAAGAAAAATTAAGTAAAAAATTCTCATCTAATAACACTGCTCTAATCACGAGAGAAAGACATAGAATTAAACTTAATCAATGTTTAAAAGAAATAGATAACTTTCTTAAAAAAGATCAAGATAAAGATTTAGAATTAGCTGCTGAAGATCTAAGAATGGCTACGCGACATCTTGGAAGCATCGTCGGCAAGGTCGATGTTGAGGAAATTCTTGGATCTATATTTAAAGATTTTTGCATAGGTAAATAAAATATCTCTTGTATTCCTAATATACCTCGTTACATTCATTATATGACTAAACAAAGCTATGATGTAGTGGTAATAGGGGGTGGACATGCTGGATGTGAAGCAGCAGCAGCATCCGCTCGAATGGGTGTAAATACTGCACTTTTTACACATAAAATAGAAACAATTGGTGAGATGTCGTGCAACCCTGCTATCGGAGGACTTGGAAAAGGGCATCTTGTGAGAGAAATAGATGCTTTAGATGGTGTAATGGGCGTTGTAGCAGATAAATCAGGTATTCAATTTAGATTATTAAATAGAAGCAGAGGTCCAGCAGTGCAGGGACCACGTACTCAGTCAGATAGAGTTTTATATAAACAGCATATGCAAAAAATTTTACTAAATTACAAAAATTTAGAGGTCATAGCAGACCCTGTTGTTAAATTTTTATTTGAGGGCGATAAAGTTATAGGTTTTGTATGTCAAAGTGGAAATGAAGTGAGGTCTAAAGAACTTATCTTAACTACTGGTACTTTTCTTAATGGATTAATACATATTGGTGAAACACAAATACCAGCAGGTAGGTACGATGAGAAGCCATCTACAGGTTTAAGTGAGCAATTAGCTAAATTTAAAATACAAATAGGAAGATTGAAGACAGGAACTCCACCAAGACTAGATGGTAGTACAATTAACTATGATGATTTGGAAATGCAGCCAGCTGATGAAGATCATTATTATTTTTCTTTCCTAACAAATAAAATAGACAACAAACAAATTAAGTGTGGTATGACCTACACTAATAATGAAGTTCATAAGATCATCAGTGATAATATTGCTCGTAGCGCAATGTATTCGGGTAACATAAAAGGTGTAGGACCAAGATATTGTCCATCTATTGAAGATAAAATTGTAAAGTTTAGGGAGAAACAAAAGCATCAAATCTTTCTTGAACCTGAAGGATTAAAGGACAATACTATTTACCCAAATGGCATATCAACTTCCCTTCCAGAAGAGATTCAGCTTAAAATATTGGCTAAAATTAAGGGTTTAGAGCAAGTTAAGATGAAAAGAGCTGGGTATGCAATAGAGTACGATTATGTGGATCCAAGAGAACTTAACGCTACGTTAGAAACAAAAAAAATTAAATCATTATTTTTAGCAGGACAAATTAACGGTACTACTGGTTATGAGGAAGCAGCTGCACAAGGTTTGATAGCTGGAATTAATGCTGCTTTAAAAATTAAAAATAAATCTGAATTCGTTTTAGATAGATCAACTTCTTACATTGGCGTCATGATTGACGACTTGATAACAAAAGGTGTTACGGAACCATATCGTATGTTTACTTCCAGAGCAGAATATAGATTAACTTTAAGAGCCGATAACGCAGACCAGAGATTAACAGATCTTGCAATAAATCTAGGCATAGCAGGATCTGAAAGAAAAAAAATATTTACAGAAAAGAAAAAAAATATTTCTTTACTTAATAATTTTTTAGAATCGAAATTCTTGACTCCAAATGAAGCAAAAAAATTTGGTATTAAAATTTCGATGGACGGAGTTAAAAGATCATGCTTAGAAGTAATGGGTCAGCGAAAAGTAAATATGGCAAAAATAAGACAAATTTTTACTGACATTCCCCTATTTTCTGACTTAATAGAAAAGCAGGTTGTAACAGATGCTCATTATATTGGTTATCTTAAGAGACAGGAGCGGGATATTAAATCTTTTAAGAAAGATGAGTCAGTTATCATACCTAATAATATAAATTATGAAAATTTAAGTGGTTTGTCTAATGAAGTTAAGTCAAAGCTTATTTCTATAAGGCCTAAAACGTTAGGACAGGCAATTAGAATTGACGGTGTCACGCCTGCAGCTATAATAATCTTATTATCGCACATTAAAAAGTTAAAATTCAAAGCTACTGCTTAATGCAGGATAAAGAAGTTATAAGTATTCTTCAAAATAAGCTTAACTTTACTGGAAAAAATATATCTGACATTAAAATATTTATTAACGAATTGCTTAAAGCTAACAAAAAGCGTAACTTTATCTCCAAAAGCACTGAACAAGTAATTTGGCACAGACATATCCTTGACTCAGCCCAACTAGTAAAATTTATTGACTTTTCAAAAAGCTCTTTGTCAGATTTAGGCTCTGGAGCTGGTTTTCCTGGCTTGATTTTAGCCTTATTCAACAAAAATAAGGACTTTCACGTGAAATTATATGAAAAATCACCAGTAAAAAGAGCTTTTTTGAAGGATATAAGTGATAGACTATCTTTAAAAATAGATGTTTATGGCAATGTCTACGAATATTTTATAGATACAGATTACATTGTTTGCAGAGCTTTCAAAAAATTAGAGGCACTAATACAAGTTTCACGTGAAATCGCTAAAAAGTCACATAAATTAATAATTCTAAAAGGTCAAAACGCACAGGAAGAGTTAAAAAAAGCTTTCAATAAGGAAAAATACGATTATAAACTTGAAAATAGCATAACAAGTGAGGATTCTAAAATAATTATAGTCGATTTTAAAAAATGACGACAACAATTTCGGTGATTAATCAAAAGGGTGGAGTAGGAAAAACTACAACGGTAATAAATTTAGCTGCTTCTCTGTCCATTATGGGTCAAACAAATCTTGTTATTGATTTAGATCCACAAGGAAACGCTACTACAGGATTTGGCAAAAGTAATAGCGATGAAGATAAAAATATTTACAATTTATTAATTAAAAAAATTAGCCTTAAGTATTCAATACAAAAAACTAATATACAAAATTTAGATATTGTTGGTTCACATGTAAATTTATCTGGTTTAGAAGTTGAAACTGCGAACGATTCTAAAAGAGCATTTGTTTTAAGAGAGATATTAGCATCAGAAAAATCAGGATTACTAAAAAAGTACGATAACATTTTCATAGATTGTCCGCCATCTTTAAGTCTTCTTACGATAATGTCTCTTGTAGCTTCTGATGAGTTGTTAGTGCCATTGCAGACAGAATTTTTTGCTTTGGAAGGTATAACTCAATTAGTTAAAACAATTGATAGAATTAAAGAAAACTTAAATCCTGAGTTATCTATCAGGGGGATATTATTAACAATGTTTGATAAAAGAAATAAACTCTCCACAGAAGTTGACAGGGAAGCAAGAAATTATTTTAAAGATAAAGTTTATAAAACTGTCATTCAAAGAAATGTAAGATTGTCTGAAGCACCATCGCACGGTTTACCTTGCGTCATTTATGATAAAAGTTGCGTTGGAAGTAAATCATATTTCAAATTGGCCGAAGAATTTAAAAATAAAATAGTGAGCACAGTATGAGTGGAAAAAAAAAAGGATTAGGACGAGGTTTATCAGCGCTGTTCGGAGATGACAAACCTATAGATAAAAAAAAACAAGTTAACCAATCTAACACTGTTTCTATAAGCAATTTAAGCCGTAATCCTTATCAGCCAAGACAGCAATTTAGCGAGGAAAAGCTTGAAGAATTAGCTAATTCTATTAAAAAAAACGGTATTATCCAGCCTATAGCAGTACGTCCAAATAAATCTGAAAAAGGTAAGTACGAAATAGTTGCCGGGGAGAGAAGATGGATTGCTGCCCAAAGAGCAGGATTGCATGAAATTCCAGTAACAATTTTAGATTTAAGTGATGTTGAGTCACTGGAGGTAGCTATTGTAGAAAATATTCAAAGAGATGATCTTAACCCTGTAGAGGAAGCAAGAGGTTATAAGAGATTAAATGAGGAATTTAAATATGATCATGACAGCATCTCAAAGTTAATGTCAAAAAGTCGTAGTCATGTCAGTAATACATTAAGGTTGTTATCATTACCATCAGACGTGATTGCAATGCTAGAAGAAGGTACTTTAACGTCGGGTCAAGCGAGGCCGTTAATTGGTATTTCTAATGCATCATCAATTGCTGAGGAAATCGTCGCGAAAAATTACAGTGCTAGAAAAGTTGAATATTTAACTAGAAATAAAAAAGGCAATTTTAAAGAAAAACAGGTTGATGCAAATATTTTAAATGCCCAAGAGAAAATTGAAAAAAATCTTGGCTTAAAAGTAATCATACTAAATAAAAAAAAAAATTCTGGAAAAGTAATTATAGAATATAAAGACTTAGAACAGTTTCAATTAATATCTGATTTATTGATTAAGCATTAGCTATATTGCAAATATCTATTAATAATTTTTTCATTAGCAGTTGACGGTTTATGCTAGAATTGCTTTTTATTAATAGCTCTAATTCATAGGTTTTATTAAGAGCTTCATTAATCTTTTTTCTATCCCATTTTGTTGCTTGCAACGTAAAATTTGCTTTATCTTTCCAAAATATCGGCGGTTTTATCATGTTTATTGCTTGTTCTAATCCTACAGAGTTTGAATTATGGTTTATTTCTGAAAGTTTGTTCAACCGATGATTAATTATATTCAAATATAAAACATTCTTTTCGGGTTCTAAAATCGTATTATTGATTAATCTATTTGTTTTTACTTTATCACCGTTGAGTGTTTGATCTTTTAATAAATTAAAATCCTCATTTGTATTTATATTTAAGAGTTCTTTTAATTTATCCTCGTCAATAATGTTTTTATCAAACAATAATGAAATCTTTTGAATTTCATTCTCTAATTTACTTCTATCTAGGTTACAGCTATCAATTATTAATTTTATAGAACGTTCTGTGAGTCCTTTAAAATTTTTTAACCTTTCCATTATTATTTTTTTTATATTAATCTCATTATCCTCATAACAAGCTATTATTGAATAATTTTTTGAATTCTCGAAATAATTTCTTAATTTAGATTTTTTATCTAATTGGTTTGCAAATAAGAAAATTTTTTGATTTTTTAATTTATTTTCTATTTCTTTAACTATTTGAATAAACTTGTCGTCACATTGATCTACAATAAAGATTTTGTTTTCGTCAAACAAAGAAATATTGAATAGATTATTGTAAAAAACATCTTCATGTTTAAAGATTTCATCTTGGCTTATAGAAATTATACTTGTAGTAAATTTTGACTTAATCCTTCTCTTAAATTCATTTTTAAGTCCTAAATTGTATCCGTAAAATAATAATAATTTATAATTGAATAAATCTTCATTTTTCTCTGCTACATAACTTTTAATTATCATCTGATATTTTATTCAGTCTATTATAAATTTTATCAATCAAGTTGTCTGTCAATGTGGCAACTAATTTTTTTTCGTTGCTTAATGTGTTCATGCTGTGTGTAGATACTTTGTAGTCACCAGTTTCAGAGATATTAAATGTTTTCTCTACAGTTTTTCCAACAAATTTATAAGTTATTTTACTATTTATAACTAATTGATAGGAAGTAATTTCATTCTTAATGTTTTTGTTTTTTACCAATTTTTGTTTTTGAGTATTTATTGATAATGATAGTTTATTTACACTATTTGGAGAATTATTTATCATCAACCTATTTTTTAAGTTGTAATTAATCCTCTTTTCTCCACTCAAAGAAATATCAATGATATTAAAGTTTGCACTAGATTTATTTACTAAGGAATAACCACACCCATAAAGTAGCAAACTCACTGTAATAATATTTATGATTTTTTTAATAGCTCTCATTTAATTACTTACAATATAATTTATAATTTTATCTTTCACAAAGATAGTTTTGGTTATTTTTTTATTTTTTATATATTTTTTTGCTTTAGAGTTTCGTAAGACTATTTGATTGATATCATCTTCCTTACTATTTTTTTCCACAGAAATAACATCCCTGGTTTTTCCATTCACTTGAACTGCAAACTTAACTTTTTTTATCACCGAATTGATATCTATTGTTGGCCATTTATTTGGGTTTTTACATTTCAAGAGATCTAAACATTCTCGAGCTAAATGTGGAATAAAAGGTATCATAAGTTTCATAATATTTTCTATGTTGTCCTTTAAAATTTTAACACTCACATTTAAATTTACACTGCGATTTATAAAGTTGTATAACTCATAAAAAAGTGCAACAGAAACATTAAACCTAAATTTTTGAATCGATTTGTCTATTTTTGAAATATAAGAATTTATTTCTTCATTAAACTTTTTCTCTAGATTTTTATCTGAACCATTATCTTTTTTTTGTATGATCGATATATTAAGATTCCAAATTTTTTGTAAAAATTTATTTGCAGAGGCCACTCCTACGTCAGACCATTGAACATCTTTTTCTGGAGGGCTATCTGATAAGATAAACCATCTAACTGCATCGGCTCCATATTGATTAATCATTGTCTCAGGGTCTATTGTATTTTTTTTTGATTTAGACATAGACTCAGGAGGGCCAACTATGACTTTGCTTTTATCTATTTTTTTTTGGTATTTATTTTCTTCTAATTTTTCAACTTCTGAAGGGTACAACCAATTACCCAGTTCATCTCGATATGACTCATGACAAACCATGCCTTGAGTAAATAAATTTTTAAAAGGTTCAGAGATTCCTACGTTTTTGTGGCACTTGCTTATTGCTTTTGAAAAAAACCTAGAATACAGCAAGTGTAAAATTGCGTGTTCAATTCCTCCAATATACTGATCAATTGGCATCCAATATTTAATTTTTTTTTGATCAAATGGAGAACTTCTGTGATTTGGACTACAGAATCTCAGGAAGTACCACGATGAGTCAACAAAAGTGTCCAAGGTGTCTGTTTCTCGAATAGCTTTCTTCCCAGTTTTTTTTTGAATTGTGTTCTTCCAAGTGGGATGGTTATCCAAAGGATTGCCATTAGAATTAAGATCAATATCTTCAGGTAGTTTAATTGGAAGCTCGCTTTTATCAACAGTATGAACTGATCCATCCTCTAAATATATTACCGGTATAGGACATCCCCAATAACGTTGCCTAGAAACACCCCAATCTTTCAGACGAAAAAGTGTCTTTTTTTTTCCGATACCTTTATTTTCAATATTTTTTATAATAGTGATCTTTGCTTCATTTACGTTTAAACCATTTAAAAATTCTGAGTTAATAAGTTTACCATCTCCAGTATAAGCTTCTTTGAGATCTTGATTGTTAACACCATTAGAAACAACTTGTTTTATTTCAAGATTATATTTAGTTGCAAAATCAAAATCTCTTTGATCATGTGCTGGACATCCAAATATTGCTCCAGCCCCGTAATCCATTAAAACAAAATTAGCAAAATATATTGGAATTTTTTTATTATTTATAAAAGGATGTTCTGCTAACAAATTAGTTTTAAAACCTTCTTTTTCTGCGTTAGCCAAAGCTTCTTCAGTGGTGCCTGTTTTATCACATTTTTTTTTGAAAGAATGGAATTCAGGATTTTTTTCAAATAATTTTTTCAAAGGATGGTCCGTAGATAATGCTAGAAAACTAGCTCCAAAAATTGTATCAGGGCGAGTCGTAAAAACTTTAATTTTTTGGTTCATCCCAGCTATTTTAAATTCTAATTCACATCCAAAAGATTTACCTATCCAGTTTTTTTGCATTAACTTGACTTTTTCTGGCCAACCATCTAGCTCTTCTAAGTCATTTAAAAGTTCTTCAGAAAATTTTGTGATATTAAAAAACCATTGTGAAAGTTTCTTTCTTTCAACTATGGCATTTGATCTCCAACCTCTTCCATTAATCACCTGCTCGTTTGCAAGAACTGTTTTCTCCACAGGGTCCCAATTAACATAAGTTTCTTTACGGGAAACTAACCCTTGATTGTAAAAATCAATAAATAATTCTTGTTGATGTTTATAATAATCTTCATCGCATGTGGAAATTTCTAGATCCCAATCTATTGATAGACCAAGCATTTTAAGTTGTTCTTTCATAATTTTAATGTTTTTTTTTGTCCAATCCTTAGGATGTAAGTTATTTAATTTAGAGGCATTTTCAGCTGGAAGTCCAAATGAGTCCCAACCCATTGGGTGTAAAACGTTAAAACCATTTAAATATTTGTACCGCGCCACTACATCACCAATTGTATAGTTTCTAACGTGACCCATATGTATTTTTCCGGACGGGTAAGGAAACATTTCTAAACAATAAAATTTTTTACCTTTATCATTATATAGTTTTTCTTTAGCAAATTTATTTTGCCATTTCTTTTCAATTGCCTGAAAGCTTATTCTCTCCATACAAATGACTATTTATTTACTTTTTTTTTCTTTGTTCAACTTCTATCTGTGCTGCTTTTCGTAAAATAGAACTCTGCAATTCACTTACTAGTATGGAATTCTCAACTAAATTTATTTTACATGATTGATTCATCGAGCATTTTTTTTTATGAATAACAACTTTAAGACTATCGCTTCTAACTTCGTTAGATAAAAAACGAACAGTAATTTTTATGGACTCATCTCTTTGTGAACCGTCTGTATACCAGTCTGAGATAATAGTGCCCCCAGAATAATCTACCGTTGACATTGGTATAAAATCTAGAACATCTAATGAAGCACGCCATAAAGGATTTGATGTACTAAATTCATAAGTAGTACCCCTGCCTTTACCTAATTTGCTAAGAGTAACACCTCGACCCTCTTCAACATTTTTCTTGGCCCTTTCTATACCTTTAATTGGATTATCTTTAGCGGGTGAATATTTAAAAAAATTTCCACACGAAGTTAAAAAAAGTGAAAAAAGAGTAAAAAAAAATATTTTTATTAGAATTTTCGAAAACATTTTTACCTTTATAAACATAATTCCTGATAAACTATAGCTGGAGATTGGAATAAGTTAAAATATAGCATAATCACTAGCTTTATTTACTGTGATATAAATACAACATAACACAGAAAAAACCAGACTTTTTGGGGAAAATAAAGAAAAAAAGGCACTTAAAAGCTAATAATACTCCCATAAATTAATTCAATTAATTTAATAACAAAGGAAAAAACATGAAAAAAATAGTAGCAATATTATCAGTTGTGTTATTTTCATTCGGCGTAGCAAAAGCTGGTGAATTATCTATAACTGGTAGTGCAAAAGCTTCGTATGCAATTGTGTCTTCTGACGGAACTGCAGCACAAGCTGAAGTAGCTCCAGGTCTTGGTATTTCAAATGAATTTACTCTAGGCGCAAGCGGTGAGCTAGACAATGGTTACACATGGTCATACGCAATCGATATCGATTCAGTAGAATCAGGTGCAACTAACGATGACGCAAAATTAACACTTACAACTCCACAAGGAACAATCGGTATGTTCTTAGGTGAAGGTGCATTAGGTGTAGATAACGCTGCATCACAATCAGTAATCTCAAGACCATCTGACACATCTTACGCAGAGCTTATGGCAGATACTTTTGATATTGATGGTTTTGATAACATTCAATACCACACTCCAGCAGGTTTAATACCTTTTGGAACTTCATTTAAAATTGGTTACGCTCCTTCAGGGCAAGCATCAGCTGCAAACGACTTTAAAAAAACTGGTTCAGCAGATGATGGACAACCAACTGTAGATACAGATCCAACAGATGGTATCACTTTAGATGGTGGTGGAGATTCAGTTACTCACTATCAAGTTAAAGTAACAGAGATTCCAATGTTAGACGGTCTAACAATTGGTGCTGACTATTTAGATTTTGATGGTGTAAATCAATCAAGCGAACAACAAGCTGAGTCTGGTGCATACTTTGCAACATTTGCAGCTGGTCCAGTAGTAGTTGGTTACAGCAAAAACTTCTATGCTGCAGCAATGAATAACATTACTACAGAGCAAGTTGAGAGAGTAGAAAACAGAAAATACTCTATTGGTTTCAACGTGAACGATAACTTGTCAGTTTCTTACGAAAATGAAGAGTCAGTACCTTCATTATCTAAAGGAACAACAACGTACACAATGGAGTCAACTGGTGTTCAAGCAGCTTACACAATGGGTGGAATGACTCTTGGTTTAGCTTTGAATAACCACGACAACGCATCTTACACGCAAAACAAAGACGTTAAAGATACTGTATTTACAGTAGAAATGGCGTTTTAATTAAGCGTTTAATATAAATATTAAAAAAGCCGGCTAAATATTTTAGTCGGCTTTTTTTTTATTTCAGACAAAATTGCAATTCCCAAACAAAAAACGTTTTTTAAATTGTTAATATTTTCATACTTTATTCCTCCAAGGGGAATCAAGTTTTTAGAAATTTTAGAGAGATTATTAAATTTAAGAACGCCTAAGAAAGGAGCCTTTTTATCGTAATCAACCTTAAAAAGTTTAGATAATAAAATAAAAGAGCATCCTTGTTTTTTTTTTAAAATTATTTCTTTTATATTATGAGCTGATCCAATAATTTCAAAATTATTTTTTTTAAAATTAAGAACGTTTAGATTTTTATTAAATGATGATAAATATAAACCATCGGAATTCAAAAAAAAAGCAAGAGAGAAATTATTGGCAATATAAAATTTAATAGCTTTTATTCTACATTGACGTCTAAACTTTAAGAGGTCATCTAAATCATCAGTTTTATTATTATTTCGATATATAATTGAAAATTTATTACGAATTTTTATGTTTTTTAAATCTATATCTTTGATACTTTCAATAAGTAAAAAATATTTAATTTTTTTTGTAAACATATGGATACAATAATTGATAGATTAGAAAAGATAAAATTGAAAATTTCTTCTCTTAAACCAGATAAGCTAGTTAATATAATAGCTGTAAGTAAAACATTTACTCTCGATTATATCCAGCCCTTAATTAATTACGGTCATTTACATTTTGGGGAAAATAAAGTGCAAGAAGCTTTATCTAAGTGGTCTGAGCAAAAGAAAGTAAATAAAAATTTAAAGTTGCATATGATAGGAAAGTTACAGAGCAATAAAGCTAAGGATGCTGTAAAATTATTTGATTATATTCACTCTGTTGATAACCAAAAATTAGCAGACGTTTTAGCTAAACATCAGAAAAGTATGAATAAAAACTTGAATTATTTTATTCAGGTAAATTTAGGTAATGAAATACAGAAATCCGGTATACCTGTGAATGAACTAGATGGCTTTTATAATTATTGTCAAAATGAAATTAATTTAGATGTAATAGGTTTGATGGTAATACCTCCAATAAACCAAAGTGCTGAAGAGTACTTTAAATCTTTAAACGAATTAAATAAATCTCTTTCTCTTAAAAACTTAAGTATGGGAATGTCAGCAGATTATATAGAGGCCATAAAGAATGGCTCAAACTTTATAAGAATAGGAAGCTCTATTTTTGGTCCACGATCATGACTTCTGTATTTTTTTTTAATTGTTTTAAAATTTTTAAAAGATCTCTTTTATTAAGCGCTATGCACCCTTCAGTTTTATCGTAGTTTTTTCTCGCAACATGAATGAAAATTGCACTTCCTTTACCTTTAATTGTTGGATTCATATTATAATTTAAAACTAAAATAATATCGTAAATATTTTCTTTTTTATAAAGTTTCTCATAGCTATTAGATGAGGGTAATTTAATGATTTTGTTATATTTTGGAGATTGTGTGTCATCGCACCAACCCATATTTTTTTTTATAGCAATTTTTTTAATCTTAGACTGGATTCTCTTAATTCTATCTTTTCTGTAAAGAATGTATTTAATTTTATACTTTCCTTTTGGTGTTATTAAATCTCCCTCTTTTCTCTTAAAACCAATTCCCCTTTTACCTACAGTGCATTTTGCTTTATAATCATAAAAGGTAAGATTATTATTATTTATTAAAATATGCATAAGTTAAATGTTAAAATTCTTGGTCCCTCTTCATTTGTTTCAACTTTAAAGGAATTAAAACTATATTTAAAGTTTACTCCTTTATTTGACGATTTAAATGAGAATCCTAGCACAATCCTCTTTCATGTAAATATTTTACAAGATAAAAATCAAAAAAAGTATCTTGATAGTAAAAACTCCATTAAAATATGCTTAGGAAAAAAAGAGGATCTAATAGGTAACTTTGATGCAAATTTAGAGTTACCTACAACCTTGAGAGAAATTAACACAATAGTAGAAAACACAGCTGCAAAGAAAAAATTTTATAAAAATTCTTCATTGCAAATAAAAAATTATTTACTCAACAAGAATGAAAAAAAACTTTCTATATTAGAAAAGTATATTATTTTAACAGAAAAGGAAATTCAGCTCCTCGAATTATTTAAAAATAACAAGAAACCACTTTCAAAAGATTTTATTTTGTCTTCTGTTTGGAACTACTCATCCGATGCAGACACTCATACAGTTGAGACACATATATATAGGTTGAGAAAAAAAATTGCAGAAAAATTTATGGATAATAGATTTATTCTGAATAATAAAGATGGTTACTACTTGTGAAGAAAAGAAATAAAATAGCAAAAGATCTTTTTACATCGAAATATAGAAAAAGAATAGTAAAGCCAAAAAAGGGTAAAGGTAGTTTTAAAAGAAGAAAAAAATAAGACTAATTTAGTCTAGCTCCAATTATCTGAATTACTTTTGAAGACATTTCCGTCCCGACCTTTAAACTTTGTTTAATAGACTTATTGTTAATTAAACCATGTAAAAAACCACCTGCAAATAAATCTCCTGCACCCGTTAAATCTTTTATTTGAAGATTCTTTTTCGCAGAATATTCCTCAATTTCATTATTATTAATTGCGATTGCACCTTTTTCTCCACGAGTAATAACAATTAATTTGTTCGTTTCTTTAGCAAAACTAATAACATCATCGAATTTTTTAACATCAATTAACGACATTATTTCTTGCTCATTTGCAAACGTGATATCTAATTTATTTTTAACTAATTCAAGAAAATTTGGTTTGTGTCTTTCTACACAGAATAGATCTGATAATGACATTGCAACTTTATTTGCATTATTTATAGCTTTATCAAATGCTTTCTTTGGTTCACCTTCATCCCAAAGATAACCTTCTAAAAATAAGATTTCACTATTCTTCACAGCACTCTTGTCAATATCGTTTTCATTAATTTTACCTGCAGTACCAAGAAAAGTTACCATTGTTCTTTCAGAGTCAGGTGTAATTAATATTAAACAAGTTCCCGTTGGAATTGCCTCTTTTTTCTTAGAATAAAAGAACTGTACTTTTTCTTTTTTCAATCCTTCCTCATACTTATTACCTAAATCATCATCACTAACTTTTCCTATAAAGCCAACTTTATTTCCAAGTTGTGCGAGGCCTACTATTGAGTTTGCTACAGATCCACCTGAAACAGTTTCTTCAATTTTAAGATTAGATAATAATTTTTTAAATTCAGTTTCATCTACAAGCTTCATCGTGCTTTTTGTTAATTCATTTTGAGTGATAAAATTTTCCTCAACTTTACAGATTACATCAACGATAGCGTTGCCGATTCCTAAAATTTTCATTTAGGTTAATGAGCCAATAGTTGTCGAAATTAAGCCAAATGCTAGAACACCTAAAAAAAAGTGATAAAATTTTTCATCAAAGGTCTTTTTTAAAACTAATTTGTTTCTAAAAAAACTATTAATGATTGATATGATTAATGGAAAAATAAAAGCTCCAATTCCAAAAGCTGGCGATTTAGATGCAATGAAACTTACAATAATAATATAAATTAAAGATAAAATTATTAGATTTTTTTTATTTACGTACTTCTTAAGTTTAGGATTTTGTTTAAAAAGAAATATTCCTAAGTAACCAGAACCAAAAATTAACAAAAAAGAGACAGAGATAACAACTATTTGTGCAAAACCTATATTCATTTAATTATGCTTTTTTTACTTTAATTGGTTTTTTTCTATTTGGATAACAGCTTTTACAAATTTTACAAGTTATTCCATAACAATCTCGGGCTTTACAATATTCTCTTCCATACCATATTATTTGCAGATGAAGCTTATTCCAATATTTTTTTGGAAAAATTTTCTTTAAATCCTTTTCTGTTTGAACAACGTTTTTTCCATTAGTTAAACCCCATCTTTGAGCTAATCTATGAATATGTGTATCTACGGGAAAAGCGGGAAAACCAAAACCTTGAGACATGACAACACTAGCAGTCTTGTGACCTACGCCAGGCAACTGTTCCAATTCTTCATAACTGCTTGGTACTTTACCTTTATATTTTTCAACTAAAGTTTTAGATAAATAAAATATACTTTTAGCTTTTACTCTAAATATTCCTATTCTTTTTATTAATCGCTCAATTTTCCTTCTTCCAAGTTTTACAAAATGTGTTGGTTTATTATATTTTGGATAAATATCTTTTGTAACATTATTAACATTAACATCCGTACATTGTGCTGAAAGCAATACAGAAACTAAAAGAGTAAAAGTATTTTTGTAATTTAGCGGTATAGGAACTCTTGGATAAGTTTTGTTCAATATCCTTAATATAATTTTAGCTTTTTGTTTATTGTTCACTTAAAGTTAAGAAGGTCTCTCATAGAATAAAGACCTGCTTTTTTAGACATCAACCATGTTGCAGCTGTTAATGCACCTTCTGAGTATAAAGCTCTGTCAAAAGACTCGTGGTTAAGCTTTATAATCTCTTTTCCACTAGAAAATCTAACTTCATGTTCACCAACAACTTCCCCTTTACGAATTGAATTGAAATTAATTTTTTTTGCATAAGGAAATGATTTTTTATTAAAATACTTTCTTCCAATTAAATTGTAGAAATTTTTATTTTTACCATCAGCTATTCCTTTACCTAACATTAAAGCTGTGCCTGACGGATAATCAACTTTATGTTTATGATGCACTTCATAGACTTTGCTTAGAAAATTATTTCCAAGAGATTTTGAAGCAATTTCAGTCAAATACATAAGTAAATTTACTCCTAAACTCATGTTACCTGCTTTAAGTATTGGAATTTTTCTAGAAAACTTTTTTATTAAATTTTCCTCTTTTTTTGAAAAACCTGTTGTTCCAATAACAACTCTTTTTTTTAACTTAGATGCTATTTTCAATATTTCAAGCGTGCATTTAGGAACAGTAAAGTCTATTATCACATTTGATCTTTTAAATGCATCAACGCTGTTTTTTATAGGTTTTATCCCTGCAATCTTTTTATTTATTAATCTATTTTCTGTTAAAGAAACCAATTTAAAACTTCTATTTTTTTTTGAGGATTTTATGAGTTGTTGGCCCATTCTTCCCATACATCCAGAAATAGATAAATTTATTTTTCTCATAAACTAATAAAATAAATGATTACAATAATAACAAGTGTAATTATAGCCCAAATAGATAGATTTCTTAAAAATTCTTTTAATTTATAATTTGTGGATAGGAAACTCGGTAAAATTAAAATCAGTACTGCAATTAGAAAAATTGCAGACATTATTTGATCAGTGCTCATTTAATTAAGAATTTCTCCAGAATTTCTTAGCTTTCTCAAAAAAACTTTTAATAACCGGATCAGGTTTATTACTTTCTATTTCATTAAATTCTTCAAGGATTTCTTTTTGTTTCTTAGTAAGTGAAGTTGGAACTTGAGTATTTATCCTTATATATAAATCCCCAAAGGCATTTCCTCTTAAAACTGGCATCCCTTTTCCTCTAAGTCTGAACTGTTTACCATGCTGTGTACCTGCAGGAATTTTAATTTTAGATTTACCTCCATCAATCGACGGGACCTCAACAGAAGTTCCAAGTGCAGCATTGGTAAATGAAATTGGAAGTTCGTAGTACAAATTCTCATCAGCTCTTTTAAAGATTTCGTGATTGTCTATAGATATGAATAAATACAAATCTCCACTTGTGCCACCTTTTGATCCCGCTTCACCTTTACCCGATACTCTTATTCTTGTACCATCATCAACACCTTTTGGAATTTTTACAGTCACATTTTCATTTGATTGTACTTTTCCGTTACCACTACACTTGTTGCACGGATCATTAATCATCTCTCCGTATCCGCTACATTGAGGGCAAGTTTGTTGAACAGTAAAAAAACCTTGGTTGGTTCTTACTTTTCCCCTTCCAGAACAATAATCACATCTAACAGGCCTCGAACCTTTTGCAGCTCCACTCCCGGAACAAGAAGAACATGCTTTATAAGTAGTATATTTAACGTTTTTTTGAATACCTTTGTAAGCTTCTTCTAAATCTATACTTACATCATACCTTAAGTCATTTCCTCTATTGCTTGACCTTCTTGTGGAACCACCTGCTCCAAAATCGCTAAAAAAGTCCTCAAAAATATCTGAGAAAGATGAAGTATCAAATCCACCAAAACCTTGGCCACCTCCACCAGCTCCTTCAAAAGCTGCGTGACCAAACTGATCATAGTTAGCTTTTCTCTTTTCATCTGAAAGAATATGATAAGCTTCACTAGCTTCTTTAAATTTTTCTTCAGAAGTTTTGTCGCCTTTAGTTTTATCGGGATGATATTTAAGTGCTAGTTTTCTATATGCTTTTTTAATATCGTCTTTGGATGCAGATCTTGGAACACCTAAGACATCATAACAATCTCTTTTAGCCACAGGACGTCTCCTTTATTTTCTTAGGCGCTTTTTTCTTTATCTTCTTCTTTTTCTTTTATGTCTTCAAAATCGGCATCAACTACATTATCTTTATCTTTGTCGTTAGGTTTTGCATCTTTTGAGGCATCTGATTGACCTGCCCCTGGTTTTTGTTGACTTTTGTAAACCGCTTCACCTAATTTCATTGAAACTTGTATTAAGCTCTGCGTTTTTTTCTTAATATCTTCGGAGTCTTTTCCTTCTAAAGATTTCTTCAGATCAGAGATACCGTTTTCGATAGCTTTCTTTTCTTCGGCTGAAATTTTATCTCCATGTTCTTTTAAACTCTTTTCTGTAGAAAAAATTAGACTATCTGCTTGGTTTCTAGCATCAACAGACTCTCTCTTCTTTTTATCCGCTTCCTTATTTGCTTCAGCATCTTTAACCATTTTATTAATTTCTTCATCAGATAAACCACCTGAAGCTTGAATTTGAATTTTTTGCTCTTTACCAGTGCCTTTGTCTTTCGCAGATACATTTACAATTCCATTAGCATCTATATCAAATGTAACTTCAATTTGAGGAGTTCCCCTTGCAGCTGGAGGTATACCTACCAACTCAAAGTTTCCTAGAATTTTGTTGTCTGCAGCCATCTCCCTTTCACCTTGTAATACTCTAATTGAAACTGCAGGTTGGTTATCTTCTGCCGTAGAGAAAACCTGACTTTTCTTCGTAGGTATAGTTGTATTTTTTTCAATTAACTTAGTAGAGACACCTCCTAAAGTTTCAATTCCTAATGAAAGAGGAGTTACGTCTAAAAGTAATACATCTTTTACGTCACCTTGAAGCACTCCACCTTGTATAGCAGCCCCCATAGCTACAACTTCATCAGGATTTACACTCTTGTTTGGCTCTTTTCCAAAAAAGTTTTTAACAGTTTCTATTATTTTAGGCATTCTTGTCATACCACCTACTAGAACAATTTCGTTAATTTCTGCTGCTGAAAAACCTGAGTCCTTTAAAGCAGTTTTACAAGGCTCTAAAGTTCTATCTACCAATCCTTGAACTAAAGCCTCCAGTTTAGCCCTAGTAAATTTTAAGTTTAAATGTTTAGGGCCAGTTTTATCGGCTGTTATAAATGGTAAATTTATTTCTGTTTGAGCTGCAGATGACAGTTCTATTTTTGCTTTTTCAGCTGCTTCTTTTAATCTT
Organism: uncultured Pelagibacteraceae bacterium; assembly: GCA_902557785.1. Classification (GTDB taxonomy): domain Bacteria; phylum Pseudomonadota; class Alphaproteobacteria; order Pelagibacterales; family Pelagibacteraceae; genus Pelagilacustribacter. Next base: position 39,195 of record CACEBP010000001.1, read on the forward strand.
TGAAGTGCAAGTTTATCTGATTTTAAATCTATACCATTGTCTTTTTTAAATTCATTTGCAAGATATTCAACAATAGCATCGTCAAAATCTTCCCCACCTAGAAAAGTGTCACCATTAGTTGATTTAACCTCGAAAACTCCATCGCCAATTTCTAATATAGATATATCAAATGTACCTCCACCTAAATCATAAACAGCTATTTTCTTACCGCCTTTTTTATCCAAACCATAAGCCAAAGAAGCTGCAGTTGGTTCATTAATGATTCTTAAAACTTCTAAGCCAGCAATTTTACCGGCGTCTTTTGTCGCCTGTCTTTGCGAGTCGTTAAAATAAGCAGGCACAGTTATAACAGCCTTAGTCACAGCTTGACCTAAATATTTTTCAGCTGTTTCTTTCATTTTTTGCAATACAAATGCAGAAATTTGTGCAGGGGAAAATTTTTTCCCTTTACCTTCTACCCAAGCATCGCCATTTTCTGATTTAACAATTTTATATGGAACTTTTGAAATATCTTTTTGGACCGAAGGACCATCAAACTTTCTGCCTATTAGTCTTTTAGCTGCAAAAATTGTATCCCCAGCATTGGTTACTGCCTGTCTCTTTGCAGGTTGACCAACTAATTTTTCTTCACCTTCTAAAAAAGCAACTACAGAAGGCGTAGTTCTAGCTCCTTCAGTATTTTCTAAAACCTTAGCTTGTGAGCCATCCATTATGGCGACACATGAATTTGTTGTTCCTAAATCTATTCCTATTACTTTACTCATTAATTAATTCCTTTTGTTAATCTCTATATGGGTGTTATTTTTTCATCTACAAGGCTATTTTTTCTCTTTTTTATCGTTATTTTCTTGGTCTTTAGATGGTTTCATCTTCGATACGCTTACAAGTGCGGGTCTAAGCAATCTATCACCCATCATATATCCAGCTTGAATTTCATTCAGTATTGTACCTGGATCAGCTTTTTCGTTTTCAATCTCTGACATTGCTTGATGATAATTTGGATCGAATTTTTTGTTTTGTGACTCAATTTTTTTAATTCTATTTTTTTCAAATATTGAGATCAAATCTTTTTCCACAATTGTTATGTTTTCTAAAAATCTGTCTAGATCTTTGTTTTCTTTTAATTTTTCATCGTTTTTAATTGCTTCTTTTGCTCTTTGCAGATTGTCCAAAATAGCTAAGCTTTCCTTCGCAAAATTAAATGAACCAAATTCAAACGCATCTTTAATTTCTTTTTCAAATCTTCTTCTTTGGTTTTCAATTTCAGCTAATGATCTTAGCAATTTTTCTTCAGTGTCCTTGAGTTTTTCTTCAATAGTTTTTTCATTGATCTCATTTGTTGTCGAAGATTTGGATTTCTCAGTCTCCTCATCCTGTATTGCCTTTTCTTCAAAGTTTTCTTCTATATTTTTTTTACTCATTTAACTTGCTATATAGTGAGTAGTTATTAAATTACTAGATCAAATATGAAAAAAATTTTAATAGGAACCCATAATAATGGAAAATTTAAAGAAATTAGCGCTTTAATTTCAAAAAAATACAAAAAAATTTCACCAATTAAACTAAATATTAAAAGCCCAAAAGAAACTGGAAAATCATTCATTGCAAATTCTAGACTTAAAGCTAATTTTTTTTCTAAATTTGTGGACTATCCTATAATCTCAGATGACTCTGGTTTATGTATTCAAGCGTTGAATGGTCAACCAGGAATATATTCTGCAAGACTGGCAAAAAAGCATGGTAGTTTTTTTAATGCTATGAAGTTTATTTTAAAAAAAATGAAAAAGAAAAAGAATAGAAAAGCTACTTTTGTATGCAGTCTTTCATACAAAAAACATAGAGGAAAAATGATATCTGTAGAAGGTAAATTAAGGGGAAATATTTCATCTAAAATAATAGGCAAAAGAGGTTTTGGTTATGATCCAATTTTTATCCCAGTAAAAAAAAAGATTACTTTTGGCCAAATGTTAAAGTCCAAAAAAATTAGGATGGATCATAGATTCATTGCCTTTCAGAAATTAAAAAAAAGAATTAAAATTTGACAAATTTTTTATTATCTATTTTATAAATATCCAACTCTTGTATCACTTTACCGTTGTTAAAACTAAATGTTCCAATTTTTCCCTTTATTTTATTTTTAAACAAAAAGTCACTAATAGAATTAATTTTTCCATTTTTTTTCCATGCATAATAAATTAAACCAAGAGCATCATATGCTAAGATGGATATTTCATTGGGATATATTTTGAATTTATTGAAGTATTTATTATTATATCTTTTAAATTCTTTATAATTTACTGAGGGATAGTATAAACTTTTAATTGTATTTTCGTAAAATATGCTTTCATCAAACCATTGATTAATTGTAGTAAACAAAACATCATTTTGGTTTACATCGGTGTAGACTAAAGAAGTCAAAACACTTTTCAAGGTATTCCCAAAATCAATAATAATTATAGAGTCAAAATTTACTTTACCTAAAGTGTATAATTGTTCGAGACGCTCTAATTCCTTAATCGATTGCTCATCCTCTTTATCTTCAAACATTTTTTTCCTAAGTTCTAAATTTCTTTTCCTTTGTGTATAATTAGTTAAATCTTCTATTTCACCAGTAAGAACTTCTGGATTGGGGCTGTAAGCAAATGTTCTAAAGTTATTGATCTCTAAATTTTCTAATTTATTTTCAATAAATTCTAAATATTCATTTTTTGGGTAGATTATAATTGTTTTCTTTTTTTTTTGTTTTTTTATAAACTCTGTTAAAGCAATTAATTGAGACTCTAAACTTACACCAATACTAATTATATTTTTTGAAAATTCAGGACTGATGTTTGATGGAGAGATAAATATTAAATCATTATATCTCTTTACATGATTAAATTCATCAAAAGTTGTCGGTCCAATGATAATTTTTATTCCTGATAATTTAAATTCCTCAATCGCTGATTTTAGTTTTTCTTCATTTTTGAAACCGGTATCCCTTGGAACAATGACAACATTTTTATCATTTATTTCTTCAAGAGCTAATTGTAATGAGTACAATAAAGAATTACCAATTTCGCTGTATGGTCCAGAAAGAGGTGCCAGTAAACCAACTTTAAGTGTTTTATTGTTCTCATTACTTAATAGATTAGAATTAAATAAAAATATTATATAAAATATTGATAAAAAAAATTTAATTTTCATAATGAAACTTCTCACCAATAATTTATATATTGTTTCAACACCCATAGGTAACTTAGATGATATCACATTAAGAGCACTTGAGGTTTTAAAAAAATCAGACATTATTCTTTGCGAAGACACAAGACGATCAATTAAATTATTAAGTCATTATAAAATTAAAAAAAAGTTAATTTCTTACCACAAATTTAATGAGCAAAAGCAATTAACTAGTATTATAAAATATTCTAAAGAGGGCAAAATTTTGTCTTTGGTATCAGATGCAGGCACACCATTATTATCTGACCCAGGAAGAATATTAGTAAATGAATGTTTAAAAAACGGAATACAGGTAATCCCCATTCCCGGCGTTTCATCGATCACTTCATCTATGAGCGTTTCTGGTTTTAAAGATCAATTTTTATTCTATGGATTTTTACCAAAAACTCAAAATGAGCTAGAAAAAGTTTTAATGGGCTTATCTCAAAATAAATTTACTCAAGTATTTTTTATTCCTTCAAAGAAATTAAATTTTTATATCGATAGTTTTAAGAAGTTTTTTTCTGGTAGAAAAATTTTAATAGCAAAAGAGATCACCAAAATTCATGAGGCATTTATAAGAGAAGATATAGATAGTTTAAAAACATTTAAAAACCCTATAAAGGGAGAGTTAACAATAATTATTTCAGAAAAAAAAAACCAAGATAAAATTTTCGATGAAAAAAAAATTGTGAATAAAATAAAAAAATATTTAAAAAATCATAGTTTGAAAGATACTGTTAACATAATTTTAGAAACCGAAAAAATAAATAAAAATAAAATTTATGAGTTATGTTTAAAAATTAAAAATGAAAAAAATTCTTAGCCTAATCTTATTATTATTAACATCTTGTACATCTGCATCTCAATTTGGAGCTGGTGTTAATATTACATTTGATCCAAGAACTATTGGAATGCAAATTGACGATACTATTATGCAAAAAAACCTTTCCGCGAGATTAGCACTTGCTGATAAAAAATATTTTTTATCGATACAATCTGAAGTTCTTGATGGAAGAATTTTTTTATCAGGAAAAGTGGATGAACCAGAGGAAAAAATAAAGATAACAAAAATGGCATGGGAAACTAAAGGAGTTCGTGCTGTAAAAAATGCTATAACTATTAAGGGACAAAGTAATTTCAAAAGTACTGCTAAAGATATATTAATTACTAGCCAATTGAGGACGGCTTTAATTTTTAACAAAAAAACAAAGGCAAGAAATTATACATTAGAAACAGTTAACAAAAATATTTATATTTTTGGAATTGCAATGGATGCGGAAGAAAAAAAAGAGGTAATTAATGAAGCAAATAAGATTTATGACGTTGAAGAAATCATTCCTTCAATTTATTTAGCCTCTGAATTAAGCAGAACTAAACTTTAACTTGAGTAATCAATAACGTCTGAAGAATAAGCAGCTATGGATGCAAGGTTTAAAATCTCCGATGTACTAGCTCGCAAAGGTGCAACCTCTATTGGTTGACCTAATCCAATTAACAAAGGTCCAATGTTTTTACCTCCACCAAAAACCTTCATAAGTTTGGTAGAAATTGCTGCACTATGTAAAGCAGGCATTATTAAAACATTTGCACTGCCAACTATTTTTGAAAATGGATAAATTTCTTTGTAAATTGGATTAAGAGCCACATCTGGCTGCATTTCTCCATCAAAATCGAAGTCAACTTTTTCTTTTTTTAACTTATCTATTGCGTCTCTAACATGTCTGGTATTTCTAGATAAAGGTTTTCCGAAAGTTGAATGTGATAAAAAAGCTACTTTAGGTTCAAAACCAAAAAGACGCGCAATACGTACACATGATTTAGATATTTTTATTAATCTCTCAGCAGAGGGTAATTCGGTTACGTTTGTATCCGCTACGAGAATTGTTTTTCCTTTCGAAACAATCATAGTCATACCAAAAATTTCTTCACCTGGTCGTGCTTCTACAACCTTCTTTAATTTTTCAATTGAGGCAGCGTAATGTCTTATATTCCCAGTAACCATTGCATCGGCATCTTTACAAGCAATCATTGAGGATCCCCAAGCGATTCTGTCATTTCTAACCAGACGATCTACATCCCTTTCTAATTGACCTTCTCTTTGAAGTTTTTTGTATAGATGTTTTACATATTTCTCTCTCTTTCCTTTGTCTGTAGAATTAACTATTTGAATCTTATAATTTTCATCTAAGCCTATTTTTTTTAATTGTTCTTTTACTCTATTTTCTGCTCCAATTAAGATCGGTATCCCAAGTTTGTTTTTACCAAATTCAATTGCGGCTTTAAGCATGTTCTCATCCTCACCCTCAGCAAAAATAACTCTTTTTGGATTTTTTCTTATTTTCGCATTAATACCTTGCATTATAGACATTGATGGATCCAAACGATTTGATAATTGATCTTTATATAGCTCAATATCTTTGATTTTTTTTCTAGCTGCTCCACTTTTAATTGCTGCTTCAGCAACTGCTGCAGGAATAACACTTATTAATCTTGGATCAAAAGTTGAGGGTATGATGTAATTTTTTCCGTATTTTGGTCGGTCACCACCATATGCTGCAACGACTTCATCCGGCACATTTTCTCTTGCCAATAAAGCAATTGCATTTGCAGCCGCAACCTTCATTTCTTCATTGATTGCTTTTGCTCTTACGTCGAGTGCGCCTCTAAAAATATAAGGAAAGCCAATTAAATTGTTTACTTGATTAGGATAATCAGAACGGCCAGTAGCAATAATTGCGTCATCTCTTACTTCTTGAATTAACTCAGGTTTTATTTCAGGATCAGGATTAGCGCATGCAAATATAATCGGATTATTAGCCATCGACTTTACCATCTCTTTGCTTACTACATCTTTAGCTGATAAACCAAGAAACACGTCAGCATTTTTCATTGCTTCTGCAAGAGTTCTTAACTTTGTATCAATTGCAAAAGAAGATTTAAACTGATCGACGTTTTTTCTACCTTTGTAAATAACACCTTTACTATCACACATGACTAAATTTTCATTTTTTACCCCTGAGCTTTTAAATAAATTTGCACAAGCTTGAGCTGAAGCCCCAGCACCGTTTACTACTATTTTTACATCTGAAATCTTTTTTTTAGAAATATCTAGAGCATTAATTAAAGCTGCCGTTGTTATGATTGCTGTTCCATGTTGATCATCATGAAAAACAGGAATATCTAATGTTTCTTTTAATTTTTGCTCAATAATAAAACAATCTGGTGCAGCGATATCTTCAAGATTAATTCCACCAAATGTTCCACTTATATTTTTAATAGTTTCAATTATTGATTTTGGATCATTGTTATCAATCTCAATGTCTATAGAGTCAATATCGGCAAAGCGTTTAAATAAAACTGACTTACCCTCCATTACAGGTTTAGACGCTAATGATCCAAGATTTCCCAAACCCAGTATTGCAGATCCATTACTTATAACCGCAACTAAATTTCCTTTGCTAGTGTAATCATATGCAAGTTCTGGATTTTTAGATATTTCTTTGACAGGAGCTGCTACACCAGGTGAATAGGCTAAAGATAAATCTCTCTTTGTTGTTAGGGGTTTGGATGAACCTATCTCAATTTTGCCTGACTTACCTTTTATATGAAAATCGAGTGCTTCTTTATCTGAATAGTGATCTATTTCTGTTTTTTTTGGCATTTAGTTTAATGAGTATGTAATATAAAAAATGATAATTCACTAAAAATTTATGGCCTAATTAAGAATTTATGAACCTATTATCCTCAGCAACAGTATTTAGTTTTTTTACGTTAATTAGTAGAATTTTAGGTTATCTGAGAGATATTTTAATAGCAATATTTCTTGGAGCATCTATTTTTGCTGATGCTTTTTTTGTAGCATTCAGATTACCAAATACTTTTAGACGATTATTTGCAGAAGGAACATTTAATGCAGCATTTATACCTAGTTATACTTCAGCTAAAATTGAAAATAAAAAAAAAGGGAAAAAATTTGCTGATGATGTTTTAAGCTCTTTATTATTAATTTTATTGTTTATAGTTACGATAGTAGAGATTTTTACTCCATATTTAATTTATATAATTGCGCCAGGTTTTATAGAAGATCAAATCAAATTTAATTTAGCTATTGAACTCACAAGAATTACATTTCCATTTTTATTATTTGTAAGTTTATCGTCTTTTTTTGCTGGAATTCTGAATTCTAATAATAAATTTGCCGCTGCTGCTGCTGCACCTATAATTTTAAATATAGTTTTAATTATAAGTTTAACCTACTCTTTCATGCAAGAGTTAGATTATGCAAAACAGCTGTCTTACGCTGTTACTATAGCGGGTGTAATTCAATTATTTTTCTTAATGTACGTAACAAAAAAATTTTACAAACCTACCTTAAATTTTAGTTTAAGGTTTACCAACAAAGTAAGATTTTTTTTTAAAAAACTTTTACCAAGTATTTTATCTTCAGGAGTTACACAAGTAAATATTTTAGTTGGGACAATTATTGCATCTTTCCAATCAGGCGCTGTATCCTATCTTTATTATGCTGATAGAGTTTATCAAATTAATCTTGCTATTGCAGGAATAGCAGTTGGCACTGTTTCTTTACCAGTTCTTTCTAAAGCTTTTAAAATGAAAAATGTTAAAAAAATTTCTAATATTCAAAATAAATCTTTTGAGCTCTCACTCCTATTTTCAATTCCCGCAAGTTTTGGATTAATTTTAGCATCAAATGAAATAGTAAATTCACTATTCGGGTACGGATCTTTTTCTTTAGACGATGTTGAAATGACAGCTTCTGCTTTAAAGTTTTTTGGATTCGGGGTACCAGCATTTGCATTAATAAAAATTTTATCAAATTTCTTTTTTGCAAGAGACAATACCAAAACTCCTTTTTATATTTCTATATTTATTGTTTTTTTAAATATTGTGATAAGTGTAAGTTTTTTTAACAATATTGGATTCATAATTATCCCAATAGCTACATCGATCTCAACTTGGATTGGAGTATTAATTTATATTTATTTATTAAATAATAAAAAAATTTTATTATTAAAGAATCAATTAATGATAAATTTTATCAAAATACTGATTTCAACAATCATTATGTCATCCCTATTACTATTCTCTTTGGACAAGTTCGCGAATTTTTTAGACTATAGTTACAATTATAAAGCCGTTTATTTAATATCAATTGTTAGTTTTGTGGGTATGTTTTATCTATTAACATGCTATTTATTGGGAATATTGAAACTAAAAAATTATAAAACAGATGTATGAGTAAAAAAAAATTAGTATTTTCAGGAGTTCAACCAACTGGAAATCTTCATTTGGGAAATTACTTAGGAGCGCTTAAAAACTTTGTTTCATTACAAAAAAAGATGGAATGTATTTATTGTGTTGTTGACTTGCACGCCATAACTGTTTTTCAGGACCCAAATAATCTACATGATAACGTGTTAGAAACTACTGCAAGTTTTTTAGCAACTGGTTTAGATCCTAACAAAAGTATAATTTTTAACCAATCATCAGTTTCTGGTCACGCAGAACTTGCTTGGATTTTAAACTGCGTTTCAAGAATTGGTTGGTTAAATAGAATGACACAATTCAAAGATAAAGCTGGAACAGATAAAGAAAAGGCAAGTGTAGGTCTTTACATCTATCCTAATCTCATGGCTGCAGATATTTTACTTTACCAAGCTACTCATGTTCCAGTCGGAGCAGATCAAAAACAGCACTTAGAATTATCACGCGATATAGCTCAAAAATTTAACAAGGATTTTAATTGTAAAAATTTTTTTCCTTTACCAGAACCATTAATTTCTAAAAACATTTCTAGAATTATGAGTTTGAGAGATGGAACAAAAAAAATGAGCAAATCTGAGGAGTCTGACTTTTCAAGAATAAATTTAAAGGATAATGCTGATGAAATAAATAAAAAGATAAAAAAAGCCAAGTCAGACTCAGATGTAATACCTGGGGAGTTAAAAGTACTAGAAAAAAAACCGGAGTCGTTAAATCTCATTACTATTTATTCTGAACTAACTAATAGTAGTTTAGAAAAAACAATTTCAGAAATGGCAGGAAAAGAATATTCACATTTAAAAAAAAAATTAGCTGAAGTTTTAATTAGCGAAATAACTCCTGTCGGAAAAGAAATTCAAAAATTACTTGAAGATAAGTCGCACATAAAAAATATTTTAAAAAAAGGCAGTGAAAAAGCTAACATAATTGCTGAGGAAAACCTCAAAAATATACGTGAAAAAGTAGGCTTGATATAATATAAAGCCTTAATGATACAAATAGAAACGACACCAAATCCGGACTCTTTGAAATTTTTGTCAGATAAAACGATATCTGCAATTGGAACAGAGGAATTTACAAAAGATAGAGATAAAGAAATAGGAATTCCTTTTGTTAAAGAATTATTGAACTTCAGTGGGGTAGAATTGATTTTGTTATCAGAGAAATTTCTCTCAGTAAAAAAAACTAAAGAAGCGTCATGGAATGAACTTAAACCCATGGTGATCTCCCATTTGAATGACTATTTTGAGAAAAATGAGGGCCCAATATTAAGAGAAAGTAAAAAAATTGAGGAAAATATTAGTGCTGATAACGAAACTGTGAATAAAATTATTGAAGTTTTAGATACTAAAATACGTCCAGCTGTGGCAAGAGATGGTGGAGATATAAAGTTTAAATCCTTTAAAAAAGGAGTTGTTAAAGTTCAATTACAAGGAAGTTGCTCAGGTTGTCCAAGTTCATTAATGACTTTAAAACAAGGGGTTCAAAATCTTTTAAAACATTACGTAAAAGAAGTTAACTCAGTTGAGGCTGTACAATGAAAAAAAAGTTAAGTTATAGAGATAAACTTGTTGAGCTTGCTTATATTTACGATGTTAAAGAAATCAAAGATTATGAAAAAAGTAGAAAAAATTTAACATCAGGTCAATTAGAGCTTATTTTGAAAAAGAATAAGATAATAATACCAAAAGATTTCAAATCAAATTTTTTAAGAGATAACTTTGTTAAACCTGTAGGAAGAATAAAAAATAATTTAATTGAATATAAAGAAAATAAAATTAAAGATAAAAATAGAGCCATAAGAAAATTAGAAAACTTTAAACTCGACACTAGTAGAAAAATTGGAAGAGCTTTTAAAGATGGATGGAAACAACTAGGTTTAATTGGATTAAATTTTCTAAATATTATCCCAAAACTGGGGAGAGTAATTTATGAATTTTTTGGGAGTTTATTTACAGATTTATTTCACGGGATCTACGCACAACAAATAGAACCGCAAAAAGCAAAAAAAGTAATGATCGCAATCGCATCAGTTGCTGTAATTGCAACTGTAGCATTTAGCGGTATAAATTACTTTTCTGATAATGAATTAGCAAATAAACCTGAAATAAAAAAAGAAGTAAAAAAACCTGAAATTAAAAAGGAAGTAAAAAAACCTGAAATTAAAAAGGAAGTAAAAAAACCTGAAATTAAAAAGGAAGTAAAAAAACCAAAACTTGAGGTTAAAAGAAAAAGTGTAGACGAAGTAATTTTACCAAATTTAAATCTTAAAACAGAAACAGTTTTAAATCTTTTTAAGGATGTAGAGTATGATCTTGGAAAAGTTCGTTCACAAAAATTAGTGAAACCAATTTATTTTACTCAATTTCCAAGAGACCTAGATGCATTACAAAGTACAAAGCTAAAAAAGGAGACATTTATAAAAATAGTTTTACCTTTAATTGTTGCAGAGAATGAGAAAATTCTTGAAGATAGAAATAAATTAATATTATTAGCAAAAAAAAAATTTACTACTGATTTAGAAAAACAATGGTTAAGACAAAAATTATTAGAGTACAAAGTAAAAAAGGGTGATTTAGACAAGTTACTAGTTAGAATGGACATTATACCAACATCAATTGCATTGGCTCAAGCTGCTAAGGAGAGTGGATGGGGAACCTCAAGATTTGCTCTAGAAGGAAATGCTATCTTTGGCCAGTGGACTTTCAGTGGTCAAGGCATTGCACCTTTAGACAGAGAAAGTAATAAAAATCATAAAGTTTTAAAATTTCCAATTTTAAGAGCTTCAGTTAAAGCCTATCAAAATAATTTAAACACTCACAAAAGTTATTCTAAATTTAGGCAAAAGAGAGCATCATTAAGAGATAAAAATAAAAAAATTAAAGGGTTAGAATTAACTGAAACTCTAAACAATTATGCTCAAACAGGTTCAGAATATACAAAAATTTTGAATCAGATTATTAAACAAAATAGGTTAACAGATTTTGAACCAGTGCGTTTAGTAAACTCGGTAAAAAAGATTGAATTAACATCTTAAATTATTTTTCACTCACTACAAATTGAATACCGAGCCACCTCCACAAACCACTCGGATCTCTTAAAGAACAGTTGATCCTACCTCTTTCTCCAATAAATTTTTCTGCAATTTTAACTATGAGCGTATTGGAATTTTCAAATTTTATATTCGATTGTCTCCATTCATTTCCCTCATTTGAATAACACTTTACAGATTTTAAATTCGTAATATTGTCATAAAATTCTATCTTTACATCTGGTGGATTTTTACTTTGTAAAAGGTATTTCTCTTCAGGATAAATTTTTTTAAATTTAAATGGTAGAGTTTTTGTCAAAGATCTAAATCTTTTGATTTCACCATATTTTTCATTAATAGGGTATCTAGGTAATTCATAAAAATCTTTTGTTTCATCCATTACACCTGAATGTTGTCCAAAAGCATACTTAAAACCAAGCGACTTAATTATTTCTTTAAATTCAAGACTATATTCACCAAAAGGATATGAAAAAAAATTAGAATTATGCCCTAATTCTTTTTTGAAAATAGAAATAGACTCTTTTATGTCTGTTAAAATTTTATCTTCTTTTTCATCTACTAAATACTCATGAGTATGACTATGGTTTCCAATTTCTACAAAGCTCTCTTTATTTATTTCTCTAATTTGGTCCCAGGTCATATAATTAAAAGCGCCAACTTCACGAGTGCTTACAAACAAAATAAAAGGTATTTTTTTTTTCTTTAGCACAGGCCATGCTTTCTGGTAAAATGATAAAAAACCATCATCGATAGTCAAAAGAATTTTTCTTTGAGTTTTATTTTGAGTCAATTCATTTTCAAAGTTGTTAGGATTGACAAAGTGAAACTCATTTTCTTCAAGAATTTTTATATGTTCTTTAAAATCATTTATCTTAATATTCGTAGACGGGTACTTATTTTCTTCAAACCTATGATACATTAAAGATATTATGCCAAAATCTTCAATATTATGATTGTTGGCATTTGAATACAGATTGTTATTAAAAATAAGAGTGATAATAAATAATAAAATGATAAAAAATTTTTTAATTATTAGTTGCATAGGCAAAGATGATAAAATTGCTTTAAGAATTGATAAAAATTTTTACATTCATGATTTTGATAAAAAGTTTAATACTTATGATCAACTTGTAGCAAACATAATGAATCTATTAAAAAAATACAAAGTAAATCTTGACAAAAATTTCTCTATTTTAGTAAATAATGGCCCTGGAAGCTTCTCTGCTATAAGAATTTCACTAGCTGTGGCAAAAGGAATTAAAATTTCAAAAAAAATTAATTATTTTGGATATAAAGATGCTGACCTTGGTCGATTTTGCCTTGCTAATATTGAACTTTTAATTAAAAATAATTTAATACAAAAAAATTTGATTAAACCCTTATATTTAAGTTAGATTAAAATGATGAATTCAATTGAAGAGAAATGTAAAATTAAAGGCGTTAGATTAACAGATCAGAGAAAAATTATTGCAAAAGTAATGTCTGAGTCAAAAGATCACCCTGATGTTGATGAACTTCACAAAAGAGTAAGTGAAGTAGATAAAAAAATCAGTATAGCAACTGTATACCGAACAGTAAAACTTTTTGAAGAGGCTGGTATTTTAGAAAAACATGATTTTAAAGGTGGAAAAGCAAGATATGAACAGTCTCCTGATGAACATCACGATCATTTAATAGATATCAATAGCGGTGAGATAATAGAATTTGTAGATAAAAATATTGAAAAACTTCAGAACGAAGTTGCTAAAAAATTAGGTTACAAGTTAGTTGACCATAAACTAGAACTTTATGGTTCGAAAATAAAAAAATAAATTGCAAAAGAAAATTTTCATTAAAACTTTTGGGTGTCAAATGAATGAGTACGATAGTAATCGTATCCTAGATTTAACAAAAAAAATTAATTATTCTTTAACAAAAAATTTAAATGAAACAAATTGTTATGTGCTTAATACATGCCACATTAGAGAAAAAGCAACCGATAAAGTTTACCATGACATTGGCAGGATAAAGAAAGAATTCAGAAATAAAAAAAAACCGATTGTTATAATAACTGGCTGTGTAGCTCAAGCTGAGGGAGATATTTTATTAAAAAGAGAAAAATATATTGATGCAGTTATTGGCCCACAGTCTTACCATCAAATTAATGATACAATTTTGAAAATAGAGCGAAAATTAAAACCAACTAATTTAACTGAATTTGATGTCATAGAAAAATTCGATAGTTTAAATTCTATAAAAAATTCTGATAATAAGATTTCAAGTTTTTTAACAATCCAAGAAGGCTGTGATAAATTTTGTAAATTTTGTGTTGTACCATACACCCGAGGAGCAGAATTTTCACGATCAATAAAAGAATTAATTATAGAGGCAAAGCAACTCGTAGAAAATGGCTCTAGTGAAATTACTTTACTAGGTCAAAACGTTAATTCTTATAATTTTGAGAAAAAAAAACTTCCAGATTTAATTTTTGAAATCTCAAAAATCGAGAATCTTAAAAGAATAAGATACACCACTTCTCATCCGAAAGATTTTACAAAGGAATTAATTGAAGTACATAAGAACTGTGAAAAATTAATGCCTTCTCTTCACCTGCCTGTTCAAAGCGGATCAAATAAAGTTTTAGAGGCAATGAATAGAAAACACAAAATTGAAGAATATTTGGAAATAATAGAAAAATTAAAAAAAGCAAAACCTAATATTAAGTTTTCAAGTGATTTCATAATTGGGTACCCAGGAGAGACTGATGAGGATTTCCAGCAAACTATTGAATTGGTGAAATATGTAAAATATATAAATACATACTCTTTTATATTTAGTGCAAGGCCAGGGACACCTGCTTTTAATTTAGAAAAAGTTAATCAAACCGTTGCAAAGAAAAGATTAATCGAATTCCAAAATTTAGCAAATAAAATTAAGAGTTCCTATAAAGATAATCTCATTGGAAATATCTCCACAGTTTTATTTGAAAATAAAACATTAAATGGAGATAAATATTTTGGTAGAGATGAATATTCAAATTCAGTATTGGTAAGAAGTGATAAAAATCTGATTGGAAAAATAAAGACAATTAAAATTTTAAAAAGTAATCAAAATACATTATTTGGTGAAATAGCTACAAATACAGGTCAAAATAATTATGCAGCTTAGATATTAGATAAATGTCAGAAATAAGCAAACTAGAACAAAATATTGTAATTAAAAAAATTGATAAGGAGACTATTAATATTTCAATAAATAATAATGAAATTCTCATGGCCATAGTTGGACAGTTCGATCAAAACTTAAAAAACTTGTCAGATCTTACAAATACAGATGTTTTTTTTAGGGGTAATTCTATTACATGTAAAGGTAGTAACGAAAACACTTCCATGTTTTGTAATGCTATAAAATTCCTTATTAACAAATATTTTTTGACGAATATTATTGAAAAAGAAGATATAGTTTTATCTGTGAAGAAAAATTTTGAGATAGAAGAGACTAACGTAAAAAGATTTAAACAATTAATAAAAACTCCAAAGAAATCAGTTATTGCTAGATCTAAAAAACAATCAGATTACATCAAGGCTCTTAAAGAAAATGATATCGTAATGTCTCTTGGCCCTGCAGGCACAGGAAAAAGTTTTTTAGCTGTTTCTGTGGGAATTACACTATTAATGGAAAAAAAAATAGATAGAGTTATTTTATCCAGACCAGCAGTAGAAGCAGGAGAAAAGCTTGGATTTTTACCAGGCGACATGAAAGAAAAAGTAGATCCATATTTGAGACCTTTATACGATGCTCTATACGAACTTTTTGGATCAGATATAATTGATAAAAAAATTGAAACAGGTGAAATTGAAATTGCACCATTGGCGTTTATGAGAGGACGAACATTAAAAAATTGTTATGCAATTCTAGATGAGGCACAAAATGCGACAGAAACTCAAATAAAAATGTTTTTAACAAGGATAGGAGAAAACTCAAAGTTAGTTGTGAATGGAGATCCATCTCAGATTGATTTATTTAATAAAGCTCATTCGGGGTTAGTAAAATCAAGAGATATTCTTAAAGGTTTAAAAGAAATTAAGATTATCGAATTTGATCATAATGACGTTGTAAGGCATCCTTTAGTGTCAAAAATTATTAGGGCTTATCAAAAAAAAAGCACTGATGATAAAAATTAATGTCATAACTAATAATTCTAATTGGTATCGTTATATTAAAAATCCAACCAATTATATTGATAGAAAAATAAGTAGATTAAATTTTAAAGACAATTACTTACCAAAAAAAAATATCTTTTGTACACTGTTACTTTCAAACAACAATGAAATTAAACTCTTAAATAAGAAATTTAGAAAAAAAAATCGATCGACAGATGTATTATCATTTCCATTCCAGTCAAAGAATGAGCTAAAGAGTCGTTTAAAGAAAGATAAAGAGATTTATCTTGGTGACATAATTATAAATTTGAGCAAAATTAAAAGAAAAAAAATTTTAAAAAATTTTAAATTAGAATTTGATAGGTTATGGATTCATGGCTTACTTCATCTATTTGGATACGATCATAAAAAAGAAAAAGATTTTCTTAAGATGAATCATGTAGAAAAAAAATATATTAAGATTATTAATGCTTAATAAATTTCTAAATAATCGATTTTATGTGTTATATCTAACGCCGTTTATAATAGGATCATTAAGCACATTATCTTTTCAACCGTTTAATCTAACAATATTAAATTTTATAATTTTACCAATATTATTTGGTTTGGTAGTTTATATAAATAAAAAGTCGAGAACAATTTATCGAAAAAAACCCTATAAAAAAAATTTTTTTATTTCTGGCTTATTATTCGGTTTCGGTTTTTATCTTACTGGCATTTCTTGGATTTCGCACTCGTTAACATTTGATGATAATTTTAAGATATTAATACCTTTTGCGATTCTTTTTATACCAGCGTTTTTGAGCTTATTTATGGCATTAACGATTTTTTTTATTGGCCCTCACCTAAAATTTAATTTCGTCTCAATATTTTTTTTTTCTGGAAGTATAGCTTTCTCTGATTTCTTAAGAGCGAAATTACTCTCTGGTTTCCCATGGAATCTGTGGGCCTATAGTACAAGTTGGTCTGTTGAAATTTTACAAATATTAAACTTAATTGGCTTACATTCATATAATTTACTTTCAATAACGATATTTACAGTTCCTATAATATTTTTTTATAAAATTAATAAAATAAAAAAGTTTATTTACTTAAGTTTTGTATGCTTTCTTGTTCTTGGTATATACATATTTGGAAATTATGAGATAAATAAAAATAAAAAATTTTTAGAAAATTTAAATAAAAAAATATATGTTAAAATTGTCTCTCCAAATTTTAAATTAGAATACGGACTCGATCAAAAAGAAATCGAAGACAGATTTAAAAGATTAATTAGATACAGCAATCCAGATAAAGATAAAAAGACTTTATTTATTTGGCCAGAGGGTGTTTTCAGTGGATATACTTTTGATGATGTTTTAATTTTCAAAGAAATAATTTCCAAAAATTTTTCAAAAAAACACCTAATTATTTTTGGAGCAAATAAATTAGATATTCAATCAAACCAACTATATAATAGTATGTTTGTTGTAGACAAAAATTTCAAAATAATTCAAAGTTATGATAAAAGAAAATTAGTTCCCTTTGGCGAGTTTTTGCCATTTGAAAATCTGCTAAATAAATTTGGCCTTAAAAAAATTACTGAGGGACACGGTTCTTATTTAAAAGGAAAAAAAAATAAGAATCTTTTAATCGATCAGTCAAATATTTTGCCTTTAATTTGTTATGAGGTCATATTTACAGATTTTATTCAAAAATCAGATGCAGAAACAAATTTAATAATAAATATTTCAGAAGATGGGTGGTTCGGTAAAACAATAGGTCCTGATCAGCATTTTGTAAAATCGATTTTTAGAGCTGTAGAAAATAATACTTTTTTTCTTAGATCAACAAATAAGGGTATTAGCGCCATAATAGACAACAAAGGTATTATAATTAAACAATTGAATCGAAATGAAGGTGGTAATATAGAATTTAACGTACCTTTAATAAAAACAAAAAAAAATAAAAATGATTTGATCTTTTTTATACTTTTAATTACATATCTTTTTATCTTTTTGATTTACAAAAAAAATGCAAAACAATAACTATTTATTTACAAGCGAGTCAGTTTCTGAGGGACACCCAGATAAAGTGTGTGATAGAATTTCAGACATGGTTGTTGACTCCTATTTATCTAAAGATCCGGTATCTAGAGTTGCTTGTGAAACTTTAGCTACAACAAATAAAGTAGTTTTAGCAGGAGAAACGAGAGGTCCAAAAATTGAAAAAGATGAATTAATCGCAAAAATAAGAAATTGTATTAAGGATATAGGCTACGACCAAGACGGTTTTAGTTGGAAAACAGCAAACATCGAGACATATCTTCACGAGCAATCAACCGATATTGCAATGGGTGTTGACTCTAAAGATAATAAAGATGAAGGAGCAGGTGATCAAGGTATCATGTTTGGATATGCCTGTAATGAAACTGACGAACTTATGCCAGCACCAATTCATTACTCGCATAAAATTTTAAGGCTGATGGCGGAGGATAGAAAAAGCGGCAATTTGAAAGGCATAGAACCAGACTCTAAAAGTCAGGTAACAATGTTTTATGAAAACGAGAAACCTGTTAAAGTAACTTCTGTCGTCATATCAACGCAGCATTCTAAAGATCTAAATCAAGAAAAAGTTAGAGAAGCTATCATTCCATACATAAAAAAATCAATACCAGAAAATTTTTTAACTGATCTTAATCCAGATGAAATATATATTAATCCAACTGGGCAATTTATAATCGGCGGTCCTGACGGTGATACAGGCTTAACCGGCAGAAAAATTATAGTTGATACTTACGGAGGTGCAGCGCCTCATGGCGGCGGGGCCTTTTCTGGAAAAGACCCAACAAAAGTAGATAGGTCAGCAGCATATGCTTCTAGATATTTAGCAAAAAATATTGTTGCTGCAGGAGTTTCTGAAAAATGTTTAATTCAACTTGCATATGCAATAGGAGTTTCCAAACCATTATCAATATTTATCAAATTAGCTAATGGAGATGAAACAAAAGTTGAAAAAGTGAAAAAAATTATAGATGAAAATTTCAATCTTTCACCTAGAGGAATTAGAGAAATGTTGAAACTTAATAGCCCAATTTATGAGGTTACTTCTGCTTATGGTCATTTTGGTAGAAAGCCCACAAATAATGGTCAATTTACTTGGGAAAAAACTGATAAAACAGAATTATTTAAACTGTAATCTTGAAAAAACCATAATTTTCTTCTAAAAAACAATAAATATTTAAACTTTCAAAATGGGCTTTAGCCCATTTTTTTTTAGGAGCAACAAAAATGTTAAATAGAGGACTAGATAAGTTAGAGCTTTTGAGAATAGTTGAGGCAGTTGCTAACGAAAAATCTATTGATAAAGAGTTAGTAATTGGATCAATGGAAAGTGCTATTCAAAAAGCTGCACTTACAAAGTTTGGAAATGACAATAATATAGAGGTCATCATAGATAGGGAAAGTGGGGAAATAAATATTCGTAAAGTTCTTGATATCGTTGAAAAAGTTGAAGACCCTGCGAGAGAAATTACTTTAGAAGAAGCTCAAAAAAATGACCCTAAAAATAAAGATTTAAAAGTCGGCGAAAAAGTTTTTGAAGAATTACCCCAAATTGACTTTGGCCGTATAGCTGCGCAAAGTGCTAAACAGGTTATAAGCAGTAGAGTAAGAGAAGCAGAAAAAAATAGACAATACGAGGATTTTATAGACAAACAAGGTCAAATTTTAAGTGGTATCATTAAAAGATTAGAATACGGCAATGTAATAGTGGACTTAGGTAAAGCAGAAGGAGTTATAAAAAAAGATGAGTTGATACCTAGAGAAATTTTAAAAACAGGTGATAGAGTTAAAGCGTATTGCTATGAAGTTAAAAAGGAGTTGAAAGGTCATCAAATATTTCTATCAAGAGCACATCCACAATTTTTAGCAAAATTATTTTTTCAAGAAGTACCAGAAATTTATGAAGGGACTATTGAAATCAAATCTGTAGCCCGCGATCCTGGAAGTAGAGCAAAAATTTGTGTTCATTCTCAAGACTCATCAATAGATCCCGTTGGTGCTTGTGTTGGTATGAGAGGTAGCAGAGTTCAAACAATTGTAAACGAATTACATGGGGAAAAAATAGATATAATTAAATGGACCGAAGATCTACCGACTTTAATATCTGAGTCTCTTTCACCAGCAGAAATTCAAAGAGTCCTGATTGATCAAGACAATAAACGAATAGATATAATTTTGACTGAAGAAAATTTAAGTAAAGCTATTGGGAGAAGAGGGCAAAATGTAAGATTAGCATCTAAATTAACAAATTATGAAATCGATATTCTTACTGACAAAGAAGACTCTGAGAGAAGGCAAGCCGAATTTAAAGATAGAACTGAAACCTTAATTAAAAATTTAGAAGTAGATGAAACATTGGGTCAACTCCTTGTCTCTGAAGGATTCACATCAATAGATGAAATTGCACAATCAAAACCAGAAGATATTTCAAAAATAGATGCAATTGATGAAGAAACAGCAAAAGAATTAATTACAAGATCAAAAGATACCCTAGTTAAAGAAAAAGAGGCAGTTGCATTAAAACTTAAAGAATTAGGAGTTGAAGAAAAATTAATTGGTTTAAAAGGAATTACGCAAGGAATGCTAGTGATTTTAGGTCAAAAAAATATCAAAAAACTCAGTGACTTTGCAGATCTTTCGTCCGATGAATTAATTGGAGGATATGACGAAATAAAAGGAAAAAAAATTAGAATCGATGGTTATTTGGAGGAATTTTCGCTATCAAGAAAAGAAGCCGATGATTTAATAATGGCGGCAAGGGAAATAGCGTACAAGTAATGTTATGGATAAATATAAAAAAAAGACACTTACAATTTCCTCTGATTTAAAAAAGAAAATTGATACAACTTCTATATCAACATCTGGTAAAAAATCTTTTTCAGTAGAAAAAAAAAAGCCATTTAAGTCAAATAAATCTTTTAACAAATCTTCTCCGCCAATTAACGCTAATCAAGATTTTAAAAAAAAAAATTTTGCAAGAAAGTTTATAGAACAACAAGCTACAAAAGACTTTATAAAAAAAGATAATAAACCAGCTGGAAAAAGCAAATTAAAGTTGAAAGGGCCAGTAGACAAAAGAGACTTTAAATTAACTGTATCTAGAGCACTAAATGTCGAAGAAATAGAAATTAAACAAAGAAGCTTAGCATCAGTCAAACGTGCCAGACTAAAGGAAAAAAAGAAACCAGAAGGAGAAGAAAAAAAGGAATTTAAAAAAGTTATAAAAGAAGTAAAAATTCCTGAGCAGATAACAATTCAAGAACTTTCAAATCGAATGGCTGAAAAATCAAGTGAAATTATTAAGTTCCTTTTTAATATGAAGGTTGTAGCTACGATTAACCATAATATCGACAAAGACACCGCAGAGTATATTGTAAAAGAATTTGGTCATAAGCCGATTTTGGAGGAAAAACCATCAATAACTACTAGCAAATCTAAAGAAAAATTTGAGGGTGAGGTTAAAAATAGACCTCCAATTGTAACGATAATGGGCCATGTTGATCACGGTAAGACTTCATTGCTTGATTCTTTAAGAGACTCAAATGTTGTTTCTGGTGAGCATGGAGGTATCACACAACATATTGGAGCTTATCAAGTTAAAACAGAAGATAATAAATTAATTACATTCATAGATACTCCTGGACATGCAGCCTTCACTGAAATGAGAGCAAGAGGTTCAAAAATTACCGATATTGTAGTCTTAGTTGTTGCTGCAAATGACGGTATAAAACCACAAACAATAGAAGCAATAAAACATGCTAAAGCTGCCAAGGTTCCTATTATTGTGGCAATAAATAAATGCGATCTACCTGAAAAAAATATTAGCAAAATAAAGAATGAGATGATGCAGTATGAATTGGTGGCTGAAGATTTAAGTGGTGATACATTGTTTGTAGAAGTTTCAGCGCTTAAAAAAACTAATTTAGACAAACTTAAAGAGAGTATTCTTCTGCAATCTGAAATTTTAGATTTGAAGGCCTCTTATAGTGAGAAAGCAAAAGGGGTTGTAATAGAGTCTAAAATTGATAAAGGCAAGGGGCCAGTCTCAACAATTTTAATCAGCAGTGGAAAATTGAAGAGAGGTGATTACTTTATTTGTGGTGAAACTTGGGGAAAAGTTAGAGCTATGATTAATTATGAAGGAAAAATGGTAAATGAGGCCTTACCCTCTATGCCTGTAGAAATTCTTGGCATGAACAGCTCAGCTTATGCTGGAGCTGAATTTACAGTGACCAAAGATGAAAATGAAGCAAAAGAATTAACAGAATTTAGGAAAAATAGCTCTGCACAAAACAAAGCTTTAGTAAAAGATAAGACAACTTTATTTGAAGACGTTAAAGATAAAGACGAGTTAAATATTATTATTAAATCTGATGTACAAGGCTCTAGTGAGGCTCTAAAAATGGCTATCACTAAAATAGAGCATAAAGAAGTTGAAGCGAAAATAATTTTATCTGATATTGGAATGATTAATGAAACCGACGTTTCCTTGGCAAAAGCGTCTAATGCAATTCTTATTGGTTTTAATGTAAAACCTAATAGAGAAGCCAAAAAAAAAGCTGAAGAGCAAAAAATTGATATAAAATATTTTAATATTATTTACGAGGCTATTGATCATGTTGAAAAATCATTGTCAGGTTTATTAGAACCTGACATAAAAGAGACAATTTTAGGTAGCGCAGAAATTCAAAAAATTTTTAAGGTATCTACTGCTGGGAAAATTGCTGGTTCAAAAGTAATTAGCGGAGAAATTAAAAGCAAATCTAGAGCAAGAATTATAAGAGATGGAGTAGTTGTATTTAGCGGGGAGATACAGTCAATCTTTAGAGAAAAAAATCAAGTTAAAGAAGTAGGCACTGGTTTAGAGTGCGGAATAAGCATTAAAGATTTTATAGATTTTAAAGAAAAAGATGTTATTGAGTCGTATCTAGCAGAAGAAGTACAAAGATCAATTTAATATGATGAGCAACCAATCTACACAAAGACCTTTTAGCCAAAGACAGTTAAGAGTCGGAGAACTAGTAAAGCAAAATCTTGGTGAGCTTTTTTTAAGAAATGAGGCAAAAATTCCATCTTTTAACTCAAAATTAATAACTGTTACTGAAGTAAGAATGACGCCGGATTTAAAAACAGCCAGAGTATACGTAATTCCTTTAGGTGGTATAGACACCAAAGAAACAGTTAGGATCTTGACGGAGAACTCGCATCTTGTTAGAAAAGCTTTGTCTAAAAGGCTAGATATTAAGTTTCTTCCTAAACTCACTTTTGTAGAAGATAACTCATTTGAATATGCTGAAAAGATCGAGAGGATTATAAAAAAAAACAAAGAAAATGATAAAGAAAAAAAAAGATACAATTAAG
Organism: uncultured Pelagibacteraceae bacterium; assembly: GCA_902557785.1. Classification (GTDB taxonomy): domain Bacteria; phylum Pseudomonadota; class Alphaproteobacteria; order Pelagibacterales; family Pelagibacteraceae; genus Pelagilacustribacter. The sequence goes on from CACEBP010000001.1 coordinate 62,279, forward strand.
TTACTAGCAACTCATGGAAAAGATGTTGGTTCAACAGAAGTACAAATAGGTTTGCTTACTGATAAGATAGTAAAATTATCAGAGCATTTTAAAAAGTTTAAAAAGGATAAACATTCAACTTTAGGTTTGACTAAATCAGTAAACAAAAGAAAAAAACTTCTTACCTACCTTAAAAAGAAAAATGTTGATTCCTATCAAAAGGTAATCAAACAATTAAATTTAAGGAAATAATGTTCAAAATACATAAAGAGGAACTAGAAGTTAATGGTAAGAAATTAACTTTAGAGACAGGAAAAATAGCTCGTCAAGCTGACGGAGCTATTATAGCATCCATTGGAGAAACAGTTGTTATTGCCACAGCTGTAGGTGCAAAGAAATTAAAAGATGGACAAGACTACTTTCCACTGTCAGTTAACTATCAAGAAAAATATTATTCAGCTGGAAAAATACCAGGTGGTTATTTTAAGAGGGAAGCGAGACCAACAGAGGCAGAAACATTAATATCAAGATTAATTGACAGACCTATAAGACCTTTATTTCCTTCAAGCTTCATGAATGAAGTTCAATTACTTCCTACGGTTCTATCTTATGATGGAGAGAACCAGCCGGACGTACTATCTATTATCGCATCGTCGGCAGCTCTTGCAATATCAGGTTTGCCGTTTCAAGGACCGATAGCTGCAAGTAGAGTTGGATATAAGGACGGAAAGTATTTATTAAATCCATCTTTAGAAGAGTTAAAAGACTCAGAACTAGATTTAGTTGTAGCTGGTACAAAAGATGCAGTATTAATGGTTGAGTCGGAAACTTCAGGATTATCTGAGAAGATTATGCTGGATGCAGTAAAATTTGGTCATGAAAAATTTATACCAGTGATTGAGGCAATTGAAAAATTAGCAAAAAAAGCGGGAAAACCTAAATGGGAAGTAGAAGAAATTGATCATTCCGAGATAAAAAAGAAAATTTCTGAAAAGTTTGAGAAAGGTTTAAGAATCGCCTTTAAAGAAATCGATAAGAAAAAAAGATCTACAGCTATTTCTGAAATTGAAACTCAATGTAAAGAAATGTTTTTAGAAGATGATACTATAACTGAAAATCAAGCGATGGCCCAATTAAAATCTCTTGAAAAAGATATTGTTAGGACAGCAATTTTGAAAGATAAAAAAAGAATAGACGGAAGAAGTTTATCTGATGTTAGACAGATTAAATGTGAGGTAGGTGTGCTACCTAGAACCCACGGATCAGCTTTATTTACAAGAGGAGAAACACAAGCTTTAGTAGTTACAACTCTTGGAATGTCAGATGATGAACAAAGATTAGAAAGTCTAGATGGAATGCAGAGATCAAACTTCATGCTTCATTATAATTTTCCCCCTTTTTCAGTAGGGGAATGTGGTAGAATCGGTACTGGAAGAAGAGAGATTGGACATGGCAAGTTAGCATGGAGGGCAATTAACTCATCTCTACCTTCTAAAGAAAACTTTCCCTATACATTGAGAGTGGTATCTGAAATAACAGAGTCAAATGGTTCCTCTTCTATGGCTACAGTTTGCGGAACATCACTTTCACTTATGGATGCTGGAGTTCCAATAAAAGAACCTGTTGCTGGGATAGCTATGGGCCTTATTAAAGAAGGCAACGATTTTTCTGTTTTGTCAGACATTTTAGGAGATGAGGATCATTTAGGTGATATGGATTTTAAAGTTGCAGGTACGAAAAATGGCATAACCTCTCTTCAAATGGACATCAAAATTACCGGTATAACATTTGAAATTATGGAGAAGGCTTTAGACCAAGCTAAAAGTGGAAGAGAACATATTCTCTTAGAAATGAATAAAGCAATTAAAACATCAAGAAAAGAATTTTCAAAACATACACCTAAAATGGAAACAATCAAGGTTGATAAAAAAGATATAGCTACTGTAATAGGCAAAGGTGGAGCTACTATAAGAGAAATTGTTGAAACCTCAGGAGCAAAAGTTGACGTAAAAGATACCGGTGAAGTAACAGTTGCAGCACCAGATGAAGCCTCAAGAAATAAAGCAATAGAATTTATTAAAAATTTAATCGCAAAACCTGAAATGGGAAAAATCTACAAAGGCAAAGTTGTGAAAATTATGGAATTTGGAGCCTTTGTGAATTTCTTAGGCAAACAAGATGGGCTTGTGCATATTTCTGAATTAGCTGATAAACGTGTTGCGAAAGTTGGTGATGTTGTAAAAGAAGGTGATGAAGTTTCAGTAAAAGTTGTGGGATTTGATAGAGGAAAAGTAAAATTATCAATGAAACAAGCTTCAGCTTAAGTCATATTTTTAGGATCAGGCATCCCTACTTTATTGTATCCAGCATCAACGTAGTGAATTTCACCAGTAACACCATTAGCAAGATTACTTAGCAAGTATAAAGCAGAATTTCCAACGTCATGTATGTCAACATTTCTTTTTAAAAAGGAATGATCTTCATTCCATTTGTATAAAAATTTAGCATCACCAATAGCTGAAGCAGCTAAGGTTTTAATTGGACCTGCACTTATAGCATTTACTCTAATTTTTTTTTGACCGAGATCTCTCGCCAGATATTTTACGCTCGCTTCTAATGCAGATTTACAAACTCCCATTACATTATAATTTGGTATGGCTTTAGTAGACTCATAAGTTAGAGTTAATAAACTTCCGCCTTCCTTCATCACTTTTGATGCTTCTTTAGAAACTTCTGTAAACGAAAAACACGATATTAACATGCTTCTTAGAAAATTTTCTCTTGTTGTATTTAGGTATTCCCCAGATAATTCTGATTTATCAGAGAAAGCAACTGCATGCACAACAAAGTCAATTTCACCCCATTTAGTTTTTATATCTTCAAAAAGTTTTTTTACCTCTTCTTTTTTCTCAACATCACAACTGAAAGTAACTTTTGAATTCAATTTTTCTGCTAAAGGTATCACTCTTTTTTTTAAAGCATCACCTAAATACGTAAAAGCTAGCTCTGCACCAGCTTCCGCAAGTTTTTGGGATATTCCCCATGCAATAGACCTCTCGTTGGCTACACCCATTATCAATCCCTTTTTACCTTTCATAAGACTCATAATTATACCTTTTCAAAAATTAGCGCAGCGTTAGTTCCTCCAAAACCAAAACTATTAGACATGACAACATTAAGTGAAGCTCCTTTTTCAGTCTTAGTAACTATAGGAAACTTCTTTGCTTCATCATCTATTTCATTAATATTTGCTGATCCTGCAATAAAATTATTTTTCATCATAATTAAACAATAAATGGCCTCATGAACTGATGCAGCTCCAAGTGGGTGACCAGATAAAGACTTAGTCGAACTTATTTTGGGAATATTTTCACCAAAAGTATTTTTTACAGCATTTAATTCTGTAATATCTCCCACTGGTGTTGAAGTGCCATGAGTATTAATATAATCAATTTTGTTTTTAGATGTAGCCATAGCCATTTTCATACATCTAACAGCTCCCTCACCAGAAGGCGCTACCATGTCATAACCATCAGATGTTGCTCCGTAACCAGTAAGTTCTGCATAAATCTTTGCACCACGAGCTTTTGCGTGTTCATATTCTTCAAGAACTAAAACGCCAGCTCCACCGGCAATAACAAAACCATCTCTAGTCTTATCGTAGGCTCTAGAAGCTGTTTCTGGTTTATCGTTGTACTTTGAAGACAATGCTGTCATTGCATCAAACATTGCTGTCATAGCCCAATGAACTTCCTCGCTGCCGCCTGCAAAAACAATATCTTGTTTACCCATTTGAATTAGTTCCATAGAATTTCCAATACAATGGCCGCTCGTTGCACAAGCAGAGCTCATTGTATAATTTGTTCCTTTTATCTTAAATGGAACTGCTAAAGTTGCAGAAGCTGTGCTTCCCATTGTTCTTGGTACTATAAATGGACCCATTAATTTTGGTGTTTTTGCTCTAGTTTTATCTGCAGCAAGAATTACATTTTCTATAGAGGGACCACCAGAACCCATTATAATCCCAGTTTTGAAGTTACTCACCTCTTTATCTTCCAATCCCGAGTCTTTAATCGCTTCTTTCATGGCAATGTAATTATATGCAGAACCAGAACCCATAAATCTAATAGTTTTTCTATCTACAAAATCTGAAAGTTTAATATTAGGTTTGCCATGTACGTGACTTTTAAGATTATGTTCTTTGTATTCTTCTGCGTAAGAAATTCCAGATTTTGAATTTAACAATGATTGGTGTACTTCTTCTTGATTATTTCCTAGACAAGAAACTATACCCAGACCTGTGATTACAACTCTTCTCATGATTTAAATAATCCAACTTTTAAATTTTCAGCACGGTAAATAACTTTGCCATCAGCACTAAGAATCCCGTTGGCTAAACCAACTGTAGTTCCCTCTTTTTTAAGAATTCTTTTCATATTTATCTCATATGTAGCCATTTTTACCTTTTTAAGCACTTCACCAGTAAATTTAACAGAGTTTACACCTAATGCTCTTCCTTTTCCAGGTTCACCCGTCCACCCTAGAAAGAAACCAACTAGCTGCCACATTGCATCTAATCCTAAACAGCCCGGCATTACAGGATCTCCCTGAAAGTGGCAATTAAAAAACCATAAATTGTCCTTAATATCAAGCTCTGCTTTAATGATACCTTTTTTAAATTCACCACTTTTATTATCAATCTTTGTAATTCTATCGAACATTAACATTGGAGGAAGGGGTAGCTTAGCATTTCCTTCACCAAATAATTCACCTTTACCGCAAGCTATTAGCTCATCATATGTGAAACTGTTTTTTTGCATAATAAAAATAACTTTTACTTGATTTATGAAATTAATTATATATATATAGTTTAGAACGATTATAAGTTACTAAAATATTAAGTAAAATGGATAAAAAAAAAGACCTAGCAAGCAAATTAAGAACATCTGGTTTAAGGCCTACAAAACAAAGGATTAAGTTAGCCGATTTTTTGTTTAACAGAGACAAAACTTTTCACTTCACTGTAGAAAATTTAGATAGAGCAATTAACAAAAAAAATGCAGAGGATAAAATTGCTTTAGCAACTATTTATAACACCGTGCATGCATTTAAAAAAGCAGGGCATTTAAAAGAAATTTTAATTAAGGAAGGTAAAAACTATTTTGATACAAATACTTCTTCACATCACCATTTTTATGATGAAGTAAATAATGAGTTAACAGATATTGAAAATAATAAAATCGAATTGAAAAAATTCCCTACCCCGCCAAAAGGTAAATCCATTAAAGATGTTAATGTCATAATTAATATTGATAATGATAATCAAAAGCACTAGTTTATAATCATTCTAAAGTACTTGACTTCAAGTTTAGAATCATTATATCTTATTTAAATAACAAAGGAGTAAAAATGGCACTTAAAGGATCAAAAACAGAAGAAAATTTAAAAGCCGCTTTTGCGGGTGAAAGCCAAGCTAACCGAAGATATCTTTACTTCGCTCAAAAAGCTGACGTAGAAGGTTATAATGATGTTGCATCAGTATTTAGATCAACAGCAGAAGGTGAAACTGGTCACGCTCATGGTCACTTAGAATATTTAGAAGAAGTAGGTGATCCAGCAACTGGTAAACCAATCGGTGAAACAAAAGCAAATTTAGCTTCAGCTGTTGCAGGTGAGACACATGAATATACAGACATGTATCCTGGCATGGCAAAGACAGCTAGAGACGAAGGTTTTGAAGAAATAGCAGATTGGTTTGAAACGCTTGCTAAAGCAGAAAAATCACATGCTGGAAAATTTCAAAAAACTTTAGAATCAATTAAGTAATCAATAATTTTGCGGTGGAACTTTGGTTCCACCACAAAAATCAAAGAAATCAAATGTCTAAAGAAGGAAGCACAGAAGCACCCATAAGACACCCAGTAGATTTTAATCATCCAGACTTTTTAGATTCAAAAAAACTCGATGATGAAATGAGACGTGTGTTTGACATATGTCATGGTTGTCGAAGATGTTTTAATCTTTGTGATTCATTCCCAAAACTCTTTGACATGATTGACGAGTCAAAAGATGAAGACGTTGAAAGTCTTAAAAGTGAGCAATTTAAACCAGTTGTGGATGCTTGTACGCTTTGTGACATGTGTTTTATGACGAAATGCCCTTATGTACCGCCACATGATTTCAACTTAGACTTTCCACATTTGATGCTTAGGTATAGAACAGCTCAAAGAAAAAATAATGAACTACCCAGAATGCCTTACCAACTCGCACAATTAGATAGAAATGGTAAAATTGGAGTTTTATTATCAAGTTTTATCAATTGGATTACTAATATTAAAAACACTTTTTTTAGAAAAATCATGGAAGCTTTTACTAAAATTGATAGGAGAGTTAGATTACCAAAATATAACTCTGAAACATTTACTAATTTCTTCATAAATAATGCTAAAAAAATTAGTGCCGGAAGATTATTAGATAGAAAGGTTGTGATTTATTCAACTTGTTTTGTAAATTTTAATAAGAAAAATACCGGTGTAGCAGCTCTTAAAGTTCTTAAAAAAAACGGTGTTGAAGTAGAACATGCATACCCCGGATGTTGTGGGATGCCATTTCTAGAGCAAGCTGATTTACCTAAAGTTGTTAAGCAGGCGAAAGAAGTTTCAAGAGAACTTTTAAAATGGATTGATAAAGGTTATGAGGTAGTTACCCTTACGGCAAGCTGTGGATTAATGTTAAAGTTTGAGTGGCCTTTATTATTACCAGATAATAAAAACATACAAAAATTATCCAAACATGTTTTTGATATTGATGAATATATCGTTGATATCGCAAATAAAGAGGGACTAGCTCCAGGTCTTGTAGAAATAGATGGAGGTGTAACAGTGCACAATGCATGTCATGCAAGAGCTCAAAACATGGGCATTAAAGCGAGAGATATGTTGAAGAATATTCCGAATATTAAAATAGATGTAGTAGAAAGATGCGCAGGTCACGGCGGTACCTTTGGCGTCATGAAAGAAACTCATGATCTTGCTGTTAAAGTTGGAAGACCAACTGCTAGACAAATTGATAATAAAAAAAATAAATACATGGCATCCGATTGTCCCTTAGCCGGTAAACATTTAAATCAACTTTCAAAGGATACAGAAATCAGACATGATGAGGCATTACATCCTATCGAAATTATGGCTAAGGCGTATAAATTATAATTATGAATAAACAAATCAGAGAAGTAACAAAAGAGGATCTTATACCAGCAGAGGAATATGCAAAAAATAGAAAAGCTTATAGAAAAAAAATAGTTTCTTACAAAAAAGATAGAAGAGTTTCGTTAGGACCATATGCAAATTTTTATTTTGAGTCTTATGAAACTATGAGAGCTCAAATTCAAGAGATGTTACATATCGAGAAGGGCGGTGATGAACAGTTGAAAGATGAATTAGCTGCCTACAATCCGCTAATACCAAAAGGAAAAGAACTAGTAGCTACATTGATGTTTGAAATAGACAACCCTTTAAGCAGAGCTGAATTTTTAAATAAAGTTGGTGGAATCGAGGAAAAAATATTTTTAAAAATTGGAGGTGAGAAAATAAAATCAATACCCGAGCAAGATGTAGATCGTACCTCCGCTGAAGGAAAAGCCTCATCAGTTCAATTTGTTCATTTTGAATTTAGTGATAGTCAGATAGAGAAATTTAAGGATCAATCAAATGAAGTAATCATTGGAATTGATCACGAATTGTACGCACATACTTCAAAATTAACTGATGCTAATAAAAAAGCTTTAGCTTTAGATTTTGGCTAAAGCAAGCCCCAAAGACCTTTTTTTTGTAACCATCCTTTAAATTTTCCTGATTTAATTTTGCACCATTCACCTTTGCACTTATTTATTTTTACGAGTCTTCCTTTTTTGAGTATCGCTATTGGGTTAGAGTAGATTGTTGTATTACTAAATAAAACCAAATTATCATCTATAGTGATAGCTGCCTTTTTTTTTGATAGCTGAGAAATATGTATCCACCCAGAATTATTTTCATGATCTCTTATTTTTCTAAAATTATCCGATTTATCCTGAATAAGAACAGGTAAAAACTTTTTTTTATAAAATATTTTTATAGGATAATCAAAAGAAGGACCTTGGCGCAAATTTACTTTATCATTTCTCAGTGTAAGAAAATATTCATCCCTAGAATGAAGAATTTCATATGGTAATAATAAAAAAAAAATTATAATTAAAGGCATTTATTAGAACAATTTGAATTTTTGCTAATTTTTATTTTTCTTAACGACATAGTTAAAGAATTGAAAACTAATATATTGTTATTTAGATCATCTTTTAAACCTAGAACTGTCTTTAAAACTTCATTTGCTTGAAATGCTCCAATTATACCTGCTACTGGAGCAAATATTCCTTCCCTTTCACAATTATTTTCTTCCAAAGGTAGATCAGGCATAAAACATCTTAAGCAGGGTCCTTTTTCTTTGAAATTATACTTGAATAGGTGGCCGTCAAATTTACTAATAGCAGCTGAAATAAGAATTTTTTTACTCTTCTTGCAAAAATCATTTATCAAATATCTAGTATTAAAGTTATCAGTTCCGTCACAAATAATATCAAAATTTTTTATAACTGAATAAATATTTTTTTTTGAAATTTTAATTCTAAAAGTTTTAATCTTTATCTTCCTATAAATTTTACTGATTTTCGATTTCGCTTGATTAACTTTAAATTTACCAACATCTGAGGTGTTAAATAAAATCTGTCTATTTAAGTTACTTAATTCTACTTTGTCGAAGTCAACTATCCCTATGTTACATACGCCTGATGAAGCAAGATAAGTAAGAAGAGGACAGCCTAAGCCGCCCATTCCAATAATCAAAACTTTTGCATTCTTAATTTTTTTTTGACCAGAAAATCCAATTTTTTTTAAAATAATTTGTTTTTCAAATCTTTTATAATCTTTTATATCAAGTTTCATAAATTATTTTAATCCAGTAGAACCGAATCCCCCCGAACCTCTTTTAGTATCTTCAAGAGTCCTCACTTCTTTTAATTTGGCTTTTACTACTGGACATAAAACCATTTGAGCTATTCTAAGACCATTTTCTACCATAAAACTTTTATCACCAAGATTTATTAAAATTACTTTTAGTTCTCCTCTATAATCTTCATCAATTGTGCCAGGAGTATTTAATACACTTATTTGATTTTTAGCAGCCAAACCAGATCTTGGTCTAATTTGTATTTCAAAATTTTTTGGTATTGCAACGACCAAACCAGTTGGAATTATCTCAGATTTGCCAGGTTTAATCTCAATATTTTTATCTATAAATGCTGCTAAATCTAACCCCGAAGATCCATCAGTTTCATATTTTGGTAAAGTAACTTCTTTAGATAACCTTTTAATTAATATTTCTGTCATCAATTAATTTGTCCAATAAAATTTGAGCAATTCTATTAGCGATAAAACTTTTTTTGTTTTTTGGTATTATTTTTACATTTCCTTTTTGATCTATAACTGAAACTTTATTGAAGTCGGAATTAAAACCAATATCTTTTTTAGAAACATCATTAGCAAAAATCAGATCACAATTTTTACTTTTCATTTTTATTGTAGAATTTTTAACAACATTTTTAGTTTCTGCAGAAAAACCAGCAACTATTTTGGGTCTACTTCTATTATTTTTTGATAAAAAATTCAAAATATCATTATTTTTGATGAAACTTATTGTTTTGAAATTTAATTTATCTTTTTTAATTTTATTTTTACTTTTTTCAGCAGGCTTAAAATCAGTTACTGCCGCTGTACACACAGCTAAATCTACAGGCAAAGTTTTTTTTACTTCATTTAACATTTCATCGGCTGATATTATTTTTTTTACCTTTATACCTTTTGGGAAAGATATTTTAGAGGGCCCTGTTATTAATGTTGTTTTAATTCCTAGTTTATTAAGAGCTACAGCAATTTCATAACCCTGTTTTCCACTTGATTCATTAGAAATATATCTTATTGGATCGATATATTCTCGTGTAGGTCCTGCAGTCACTAAGGCTTTAAGGTTTTTCCCCTTAACAAGATTTTTTTTGTCAAAGTAATTTTTTAAATATGCTAAAATTTGTCTTGGACTTGACATTTTACCCTCACCAAACTCTCCACACGCCATTTCACCTTTCTCAGGTCCTAAAAATAGATATCCAAAGTCCTGTAAAATTTTAAGATTTGATTGAGTAGCTTTATGCAACCACATTCTGACATTCATAGCTGGCACTAAAAGAATTTCTTTATCTGAAGCTAACAAAACAGTAGTAGCTAAGTCTTCAGCTTTTCCTATTGTAAGTTTACTCATGAAGTTAGCTGTAGTAGGCATCACTAAAATGATATCAGCCCATCTAGAAAGTGCTATGTGATCTATTTCTGCTTCTGACTCACTATCAAACATGTTCTCAAATGTTTTTGACTTAGTTAAAGTTGATAAGGATAAAGGAGTAACGAATTCTCTCCCACTTTTCGTAAGAATAGTTTTTACATCTACATCATTTTTTTTAAGTAACCTAATTAGATCAAGCGATTTATAGGCGGCTATACCACCTCCAACGATTATCAAAATTTTTTTATTTTTTAAAGTCATAATCCTAGATTAAAATACTAACAAGAAGACAATTACAATACCAAAAAAACTTATTACGACATTATTCCTAAAATTTTTTAATTTCATTTGTTCCATTTCTAAGTTTTTATTCTTGATACCTAAATTTAATTTTCCTTCAGCTACAAGTTTTAAAGCATATTCTGCTTTATCCATCAAACCAGGGAAATCCGGTATTCTTTTTATTATTTCAGCAGATGTATTTAAAGCCGTATCAATTGTTGATTTAGGACTTTTTAGGTTTTTTAGCCAATCTTCCAAAACAGGTTTAGACACCTCCCAAATATTTGTCTCTGGGTACAATTTTCTTGCTACACCCTCCACCACGACCATTGTTTTCTGCAGCAGCAATAATGGAGTTTGTGTAGCCATATTAAATTTTTCTGTTATCTCAAACAACTGAGCTAGTAAATTTCCACCGGAAATATCTTTTATAGATTGGCCAAATATTGGTTCACCTACAGACCGTAATGCTTGAGCAAATTCATCTTTGGACGCATTTTGAGGAACTAATCCAGCTTGAAAATGAACTTCTGCTACTTTGACATAATCCCTTTGTATAAACCCATATAAAATTTCAGCTAAGAACTTCCTGTTATTTTTATTTAGTCTACCCATAATTCCAAAATCAACTGGAACAATATTGCCTTTTGGATCTACAAACAAATTACCTTGGTGCATGTCACCGTGGAAAAAACCATCTCTAACAGCTTGTTTTAAAAAATGTTGAATTAGATTTTCGGCTAAATGTTTTAAGTTTATACCCTGTTTTTCTAATTTTTCCTGTTCTCTAATTGAAACACCATTTACTTTATCTAAAGTAAGTATTTTTTTTGTTGTGTAATTCCAATAAATTTTTGGAACATTAAATCCTTTATCTAGTTTAGTATTTTCATATAACTCGTTAGCAGCAGCAGCCTCAAATCTTAGATCCATTTCGATATTGGTAATTTCTCTTAAAAGGTGAACTACTTCTACAAGTTTCAATCTCTTAGCTTTTGAAATTGTGTTTTCAACAATATATGCAAACAACATCAGAGCATCCAATTCCTCATTAAATAATTTTTCAATATCCGGTCGTAAAATTTTTATTGCTACTTGTTTTTCTTGATTTTCATTTTTAATTTTAGCGAAATGAACTTGAGCAATTGAGGCGGCTGCAATTGGTTCGCCTATTTCAATTATATTTTGGTATTGTTTCTCACCTATTTCTTTTTTAATAACTTTTTTTGCCTCATAAAGCTCAAAAGCTGGAACTTTATCCTGAAGTTTTTCCAAATCTCTTGCCATATCTTCACCAATTATGTCTGGTCGAGTAGCTAAAAATTGTCCAAGTTTAATAAATGTAGTACCCATACCTTGAAGCGCATCACATAAGTTTTGACCTGGGTTATTATTTTGTAAACGAGTATTTTTTGAACCAATAGAAATCAAACTAAAAAATAAATTAATAGATATTGGTATTTGATACACTTGATTTATTGTGTCAATCGCGCCCGAGGTAGACAGTTTCCTTGCAATTTGTAATAGCTTAAATACTCTTTTTAACATTTAAATTTTCCACCCGGAATGTATAGCTGAGATACCGTTAGAGAGATTTCTATATTCTACATCAGTAAACCCATTTTTAGTTATTAGTTCCAAAAGCTGTTCTTGATTGTAAAAAGTGTCTATACTGCTTATTAAATATTCATAAGGCTTCGATGATCCCACAATATATTTTCCTAAGGTAGGTATAGCCTTTGAATAATTTTTATATAAAAAATTTAATATTTCATTATCTATTTTTGAAAATTCCAAACACATAAAACGACCACCTGGTTTTAAAACTCTATATGCCTCTTTAAGAGATTTGTTAATATCAGAAACATTTCGTATACCATAGCTAATTGAATAAAAGTCGTACATATTATCTTCAATAGGCAAAGTTTCAGCACTAGACTTGATCCATTTAATATTCTTAAAATTTATAAGATTGGCTTTTCCCTTATTTAACATATCTTCATTTGGTTCTATACAAGTGACCGTTGATAAATTCTTACTTCGTAAAGAAAATAGTTTTGCTATATCTCCAGTGCCTGATGCGACATCAATCAATGAGGAATTATAAGAGGGATTCATCCAGTCAATGAATTTGTCTTTCCAAATACGATGTATACCCAGAGACATAACATCATTCATCAAATCGTATTTATTGTACACTTGCGAAAATACAGAATTGACTAATTTTGCTTTATCTAGAATAGTATTTTTCATATTTTAATTATATGCCAGAATTGCCGGAAGTTGAAGTTGTTAAAAGGTCTTTAATCAGCAAAACACAAAATTTAATTGTAAAAGCAGTTAAAATAAATGATGGAAGATTAAGATATAAAATTAATAGAAATAAAATCAAAAAAATAATTGGGTTAAAGTTTAAAAAAATTTCTAGACGATCAAAATATTTACTATTTTTCTTTAATAAAGGTACTGTAATGTTGGTGCATTTAGGCATGACTGGAAAATTTTTTTTTGTTAACAGCAGAAAGACAAAATACAAAACAAGTTTTTATTATAATATAAATGAAGATAAAGATAAAAAACACGATCACATAATCTTCGATTTATCGAGTAATCAGAAACTAATTTATAATGATGTAAGAAAATTTGGCTTTATCAAGATTATTAAACAAGTAAATTTAGACCAAAATGTTCATTTGAAACATTTAGGACCAGAACCGTTAGGTACCAAATTTAACATTGAATATTTTAAAAATTATATAAAAGGAAAAGAAAGGACTATAAAAGATTTGTTGATGGATCAAAAATTTATATCAGGACTTGGCAACATATATGTAAATGAAATTCTATTTTTTAGCAGGATTAATCCTTTAAAAAAAATTAAAAAACTTAAGAATATTGAGATCGAAAATATTATAAGAATTTGTAAAAATATTATTTCTAAAGCTATTAAACTTGGTGGTTCATCTATAAAAAATTTTTCTAGCAGTAGTGGAAAAAAAGGTTTATTTCAGCAACATTTCAGTGTTTATGGAAAAAATGGAGAAAATTGCCCAAATGTCAAGTGCAAAGGTAAGATAAAAAAAATTGTAATATCTAATCGAGCATCATTTTTTTGTAAAAAATGTCAAAAATAATAAAGTTGACCGTATTTAAATGCACATATATATAATCCTAAAAAATGCCAAATACTAAATCAGCGATTAGAAGAGTAAGAAGGGTAAAAAAACAAACCCAAGTTAATAGAATTCGAAAAAGTAAGTACAAAAACGCCGTAAAAGAAATGGAGCAACTTATTAAAGCTAAAGATAAGGAAAAAGCGAAAAAATATTTTTCAAAATTTCAATCTATTCTAATGCAGGTTGCTAAAACTGGTATTATTGAAAAAAATACAGCTTCAAGAAAAATTTCGAAAATTTCAAAAAAAATTTCCTCTTAATAATCAATTTAGAGTTGATAGTACAAAAAAAAACTAATCTATATTTAGTATTCCCTAACAAAATGTAGGAAGTTAAATCAAAGAGTTGAAATTTTTTTTTGATTCTATCTGAACGATAATTTTACAACCAATTTATAATTTTATTTTTGATTACAACCTGCACTTAGTTGCAAATAATTTGCAAAAGTCGTTAAAAGGAATTTCTTTAAGAAATTTCTACATGGAAAACAATAATATAAAAAAACAAAAAACTTTTATTTCAGAAGAGGAAAAAACTTTAAACTGGGATGATATTCAAAATGCTTTTAAAAAATCTTTTGGTACTGAAATTTATAATAGCTGGTTACAAAAAATTTCTTTATTAAAAGAGTATAATGATTACCTTGTTTTAGGGGTGCCAACACGTTTCTTTCGAGATTGGATAGTTTCAAGATATTTAGATAAAATTCTTGAGCAAGTAAAAAGCTTCAAATTGAGCCTTAATAGAATTGAATTTAAAATAATAGAAGAAAATAAACAAAATCAAGAGTTTATCAAAATAAACGAGCTAAATAAGGTTACTGAAATTAAGGACTCCATTCTCAATTATAACAGATTAAATCCCAATCACAGTTTTGATAGCTTTATTCAAGGGAAAAGCAACGACATTGCATTATCTTACTCCAAAAAAGTTTGTGAACATATTTCTCGTTATAATCCTCTATATATTTGTGGCGGTGTTGGATTAGGAAAAACTCATCTTTTAAACGCAATAGGACTCGAATTACAGAGTGATAACAATGTAATGTTTATTTCCGCAGAAAGATTTATGTACCATTTTATAAAATCTATTAAAAAAAATGACATGGTCAATTTTAAAGACTTCTTTAGAAAATCTTCGGTTTTTATTATAGATGATATACAGTTTATAAGTGGAAAGGAAAGTTTACAGGAAGAATTTTTTCATACTTTTAATAGTCTAATAGACAAAGGGTCACAAATTATTATTTCTGCTGACCGGGCGCCTATGAAACTAGACAGGGTTCAAGATAGGATTAAGTCAAGGTTAGCTGGAGGCCTTGTAGTTGATATAGAAACACCAGATTTAGAATTAAAAATTAAAATTATCAGAAAGAAGATCGAGGAAATTCAAAGTCAATTTAAAGAAAATATTAACTTAAGTGACGAGGTGATTAGTTACATAGCTAGTGAGAGTAAAACAAATATTAGAGAACTTATAGGAGTTTTAAATAGGGTAATTGCTTTTAGCAGAGTACATAACAAAGATTTAACAACAAGTGATTGTAAAAATATTCTTAAAGATGTTTTCAACCAAATAAGAGTTATTACGGTTGATAAGATACAAAATGCTGTTTCTGGTTACTTCAATATCGCATTGAGTGAGATGCTCTCACAAAGAAGATCAAGACCACTAGCCCGGCCAAGACAAATAGCAATGTATTTAGCAAAAAAAATGACAACAAGATCCTTACCAGAAATTGGAAGAAGATTTGCAAACCGCGATCATACGACAGTCATTCATGCTGTAAAAACTATTACTAGGCTATCTGAACAAGACGATGAAATGAAAAAAAATATTAGTCAGATTAAAAGTTTATTATTAGAACAGTAAATGCAATTTGTTGTTAAAAGAGACATCTTACTTAAATCACTTAATTTCGTTCAAGGTGTTGTAGAAAAAAAAAATACACTTCCAATATTATCCAATGTTCTCCTACAGTTGAAAGATAAAAAGCTTTCAATAGTCGCTACAGATCTTGATATTATTTTTTATGATGAGATTAAAGATGTAAAAATCATAAATGAAGGTAGCACAACTACTTCTGCTACAATATTGTACGATATTTTAAGAAAAATCTCCTCAAACTCAGAATTAAATTTCGACTTAAAATCTGAAAATAAATTGAGCCTAAAAAGTGAAAACGCAGATTTTAATTTGTTATGCTTACCAACCGATAATTTTCCTAGTTTCGCTGATGAATTTGAGGGTGAAGAAATAAATCTAAATAATAATAGATTTTTAAAACTTTTAAATAAAACAAAAATTTCAATATCAAGCGATGATACCAGGCATTATTTAAACGGAATATTTTTCCATCTATCAGAGTCACATGGAAGAAATTTTTTAACAGGTGTAGCTACAGACAGTCATAGACTGTCATCTAGCAGTTTAGAAATTGAAAAGGTGAAAGATTTTACGTCGATAATTTTACCAAGGAAAACAGTATTTCAATTGTGTTCACTTCTAGCAGATACCTCTCAGAATCTGACTATGCAAATAAGTGAAAATAAAATTAAATTTACTTTAGGCGATATGAAACTAATATCTAAAGTAATAGATGGTAAATTTCCTGATTATAAAAAAGTAGTACCTACTTCAAATGATAAAACTTTAGTTGTATCTTCCAAAGATTTTATAAACTCAATCGAGCGTGTTACTAGTGTTTCATTAGATAGAAAAGAGGGGGTAAAATTAGCAATTAATAAGGATAACATCCAACTTTCAGTTAATAGTGCAAATTCTGGTGAAGGAAATGAAAAAATTCATGCAAAATTTAGCTCCGAAAGTTTAAATATAAGTTTTAACTCAAAATATTTAATTGATATTGTCTCAGAGATTGAAGATAAAAACTTAAAATTAAATTTTAAAGACTCTGTATCTCCAGTTTTGATTGAGGATGTTTCTGATAAAAATAGTTATTATGTAATAATGCCAATGAAAATATAGATTTAAGTAATTTTAAAAAATAATTTTTTTTTAGCCCTAAAATTGTTGGTAATAAATAGTTTTAAGTCACTTTGATCAGGTGTGATTTTATATTCAATGAAAAAAATGATATACTTTAAATATTCAAAAAATAATGTCTAAAAATTCTGAGCTTAAAAAAACATCATACGGAGCTGATTCGATCAAGGTTTTAAAAGGACTTGACGCAGTAAGAAAAAGACCTGGAATGTATATTGGAGATACAGACGACGGCTCTGGTCTACATCATATGGTTTTTGAAGTAATAGACAATTCTATTGATGAGGCTTTAGCTGGTTTTTGTAAAAATATAATCGTTACAATTAACTCTGATAATACTGTTACAGTAGAAGATGATGGTAGAGGGATTCCAGTTGACATGCATAAAGGTGAAAAAATGTCTGCAGCGGAGGTAATTATGACTCAATTACATGCGGGTGGAAAATTTGATCACGATTCCTATAAAGTTTCAGGAGGATTACATGGTGTGGGTGTCTCTGTTGTGAATGCGCTATCAGAAAAATTAGATTTAAAAATTTACAGAGATGGTAGCGAATATGAAATAGAATTCAAAGATGGAAATTCAATAAAACCACTCAAAAAAATAGGTAAGACAAAAAAAAATGGAACAAAAATAACTTTTTTACCATCAAAACAAATCTTCTCTTCAATAGAATTTAGCACATCAACACTAGAGAAAAGAATTAGAGAATTAGCTTTCCTTAATAAAGGAATATCAATAAAATTAGTAGACAATAATTCAAAAAAAACAAAGGAATTTCTGCATAAGTATGATGGAGGAATAATTGAATTTGTTAAATATATTAATAATAAAAAACCTATTCTTGTAAATAAGAACGAGAAAGAAGTATTTAAAAAACCGGTTTACGTGACTGCTACAAAGAATAATGTAATAGTAGAATGCTCTTTTGAGTGGAACGCTGGTTATTCAGAGGAAGTATTACCATTTACTAACAACATCCCACAAAAAGATGGTGGAACACACCTTCTAGGTTTCAGAAGTGCTTTGACAAGAGTAATTAACAAATACACTTCAGATAAAAATAATAAAAAAAATAAATTATCATTATCAGGAGAGGATATAAAAGAAGGATTAACAGCTGTGCTGTCAATCAAAATGCCAGATCCTAAGTTTTCTTCTCAAACAAAAGATAAATTAGTTTCATCCGAAATTAGAAATATTGTTGAACATATTATAAGTGAAAAAGTTTCAACATGGTTTGACCAAAATCCTTCTATAGCAAAAACAGTTTTGGAGAAAATTTCTCAAGCTGCAATGGCAAGAGATGTAGCTAGAAAAGCAAGGGATAGTGTAAGAAGAAAAGGAACATTTGAACTATCAGGTTTGCCAGGAAAACTTGCCGATTGCCAAATACAAAAAAGAGAAGGTACAGAATTATTTATTGTTGAGGGGGATTCTGCCGGCGGTTCTGCTAAACAAGGAAGAGTGAGAGAGTTTCAAGCAGTTTTACCTTTAAGAGGTAAAATTTTAAATACTTATGTAAATGGAAAAACGAATGGTGAAGATCAATCTACGAAAGCTCTTTCTAAGATGATGTCATCTAATGAAATTGTTACCCTGATAAATGCTCTTGGTACTGGCTCCAAAGATTTTAATATTGAAAATTTAAGATATGACAAGATTGTTATTATGACAGACGCAGATGTGGATGGATCACATATTAGAACTCTTTTACTAACTTTCTTTAACAATCACCCGTTTAACCAATTAATTGAAAATGGCCATGTATATCTCGCTCAACCTCCATTATTTAAAGTAACTAAATCAAATAAAAGTGTTTATATAAAAGATGAAAAAGAATTAGAAAATTATTTATTGGATATTGGAAAATTTGATAGGAAGTTAAAGAAAGGAACATCTCAATATAATAAAGTTATACAAGAACAAAGAGAAAAATTGTCTATTCAACGTTTCAAAGGGTTAGGAGAGATGAACCCAGAGGAACTTTGGGAGACTACCTTAAATCCGGATAACAGAACAATGCTTAGAGTACAATATTCAAAGGGAACCAAAGATAAATCAAAAGAGGATCAAAAGATTATAAAAGTACTAATGGGCGATGAAGTTGCTCCTAGAAAAGACTTTATTACTAACAACGCTTTAAATGTCTCTAATTTAGACATTTAGTCGAACACAATGAATTTTTCTACTCTCTTTAGAAAAAAAGAGAACCTTAATCTAGATAAGAGCACTTTAACGATATTGAGATACATCGCCATATTTGGTCAGTTTTTGGCTATAAATATAGTTTATTTCTACTTAGGTCTAACTTTTCCAATAGGGCTAAGTTACATTATAATCTTGGTTGGACTATTAACCAATCTTTACCTTCAGTTTGGAATAAAAATTAATCAGCTTAAAGATTTCTATGCTGCAACATTTCTTGGTTATGATCTTATTCAACTCAGTTTATTACTTTATTTAACAGGAGGAATTTTCAACCCCTTTTGTTTGTTACTTATTATTCCAGCTATAGTTTCATCAACATTTCTTAGCATGGGCACAACAATTATTTTAGGATTCATCACTACTTTATTACTCTTATTGATTTCATTTTTTTATTTACCTTTACCAGGCGTAGATATGAATTTACTACATTTTCCAGATTTCTATAAAATAGGTATAATGATATCTGTTTTTATTGGGTTAATATTTTTAAGTTATTTTGGCATTCGTTTTGCTGGTGAAACTAAAAAAAGATCTGAAGCACTGAATAAGTTGCAAGAAGTAATATCAAAAGAGTATGAACTTGAGTCATTAGGTGGCCAAGCAGCAGCAGCAGCTCACTCCTTAGGAACTCCCTTGGCTACTATTAGTGTTGTTGCTAAAGAATTAAAAAAAGAGATCGGCAGTAATAAAGAAATTTCTAAAGATATTGATTTGCTTATAAGTCAAACCAAAAGATGTAGTGAAATTTTAAAACAAATATCAAAAAAACAAATTGAAGAAGATATTTTTTTGAGTTCTGTAAAGTTTGAAGATCTATTAGATGAAATTATTAATTCATTCAAAGAAACTTCATCAAAAGAAATAAATCTTTTAATCGACAAAGATAAAAATAAAATCGCGATACATAGAACACCAGAAATTATTTATGGGCTTAGAAATTTTATTGGAAACGCAGTAAAATTTTCAAAAAGTAAAGTTGAAATTAATCTTACAAGCAATCAAAATCTGATTGAGATAAAAATTAAAGACGATGGCCCAGGTATACCTGAAGATATAATAAAAAAAATTGGAGAACCATATATAAAGTCTAAATCCAAAGAGTTGAGTTCGAATTCTGGTCTTGGTCTTGGAACCTTTTTGGGAAAAACATTATTAGAGAGACAAAATGCAAAATTATTATTTAGGCGAAACGGTGATCTTGGTGGTGCATTAGTAATAATTACTTGGGACCCAAAAAGTTTTACTAATTCTTAAATTCAAAAGTGTAAGCAAGAATTTTATAAGCAAGTTTTGCTACAAGAAAGTTATAAGAATCAAAGTTTTTAATAGGTGCCAACTCATTTATATCAGCACCTACCACTTTTGAAATTTGACAAACTTTTTTTATGATAGGCAAAACGTCCTCCCACAGGAGACCACCCGGCTCCGGCGTACCTGTGGCTGGCATTATACTTGAATCAAAGCCATCCACATCAAAAGTAATATAAACTGTCTTATTTTTGAATAGTTTATCGATTCTTGTAAGATCCCATATTTTTTTATCTTTACCCCAAAAAATCTCAACTCTATCTCTATTATTATTATAAAAATCCATTTCCGGTTTAGACAGATTTCTTATCCCAAATGAGACAACTTTTACATTTTTAAAATCCAAACATCTTTTTATCGCAGAGGCATGAGAAAATTTTTCACCTTGGTAGCTTTCTCTTAAATCAGCATGTGCATCAAAATGTAGAAGTGTCAGATCACCATATTTTTTAATAATAGGTTCGATAGAGCCAGGGGTAATTGAATGCTCACCACCAAAAACTAAAGGAAACTTATTAATAGAAATTATTTGTTTATTAATTTGTGATAGCTGGTTTAAGGCTTGCTTGATATTTTTTTTGATTGGGAATGGTTTTAATGTTTTTATACCTATCTTTTTATATGGCTCTTTATTGAGTTCTTCGTCAAATAGCTCTACTTGATGAGAAGCTTTTATAATTTCTTTAGGTCCATTTTTTGTACCACCACCGTAGCTTACAGTTTTTTCTAATCCGAAAGGCACTACTATAACTTTAGGATCTATTTTTTTATTAGCATCATATCCTAAAAAACCTTTTTTTTGACTTAAAAATTCCATTTATGAATTAAAAATTTTGGAAAAGTTTCTTTTTTCTCTTTTTGCCCAATTTTTACGATGGTAGGCATCGCTAGCAATTAAAGGAAGAACACTTGTTGCCTCTGCAAAAACCATTTGTTCTTTTGTAACGTCAACTTTACCCCATGAACTAGCCTCTTTTAATGTTGAACTACTACATGCCCCATCGCGCGTGTCAGCGACAGTAATTTGTATTGCATATTTATGCATTTCAACTTTTTTTCCTAATAATTCTGCACATACTACAGTATCTTGTATAAAGTTCTTGGGTACACCACCACCTATCATAATTAACCCTGATTGTTTAGATTGTAGTTTTATTTCGGTGAGCTCTCTAAATTCACGAATAGAGTCTATTGTTAAATGATTTTTAGGATTTTGTTCTTGATGCATTACTAAACCAAAACCAGCAGAACTATCCGTAAAAGCAGGGCAAAATATTGGAACATTATTATCAAACGCTACCTCTATAAGTGAGTCTTTTTTTTTAGCATTAGATTTTAAATATTTGCCCAACTCTTTAATAAACTCTCTCGAAGTGTAAGCTTTAGGCTTTAAGGTGTTAGCTATATCACAAATAGTTTTATCACACGCCTGTAACTCTTCTTCATCAATATAAGTGTCATATATTCTATCGATATAGTTTTTGCGAAGCTCGGTATCGTTATGAAATTGAGAGCCTTGGTAATGTTTAAATCCAAGTGCTTCAAAAAAATCCATATCAATAATAGAAGCACCCGTGGCAACTATTGCGTCAACCATATTATTTTTGACTAAATCAGTATATAAATTCATACATCCACCAGCGGAAGTCGAGCCAGCTAATGTTAAGAAAATAGAACAGTCTTTATCAGCAAGCATATCATTATAAATACTGGCAGCTCTAGCTGTATCTCTTGAGGTGAAAGACATCTTATTCATACCATCTATAATTTTTCTGGCATCAAAAGATTTTATGTCAATATGTTCGACTGGATTACTAAGAAGTGATTTTTTATTATGTCCAATCTTGGGACTATTTTTTTTGACCATTAAGCTACCAAAGAATCAACCTTATCTTTTGACTCTTCATAAATAGACATAATCGGTTTATCGCTCACTTCAAATATTTCGTTTGAGTAAAAGCCATTAAAGTTGGTTCTAAAAGTTAAACCGTAAGCCCCAAGCTGTCCTAGTTCAATGTAATCACCCTCTTTAATATTATTTGGAAGAAGAAAAGGTCCTTTCATGTAATCTAGACTATCACAAGTTGGGCCAAATAAACTAAATGAAGTAAATTTTTTTGATTGAATCCTACCATCCGTTATCATCTTGGAAGGAAAAATAAAATTTGGCACTCCAGCGTCGAATAAAGAACCGTAAGTGCCATCGTTGATGTAAAGATTTTGTTTTTTTCTTAAAATTACTTTTACTATTGTCGAGCCACTTTCTGCTACTATTGCTCTACCTGGTTCACATATGATTTCAGGAGTTTTATTTAGTTTTAAATTCTTTAAACCTTTTTTAATTTCATCCATGTAATTTTCTAAAGGTTCAGGTTTTAAGTCTGGATAAACTGCTGGGAACCCTCCACCTATATTTATTGTATCTGGAATAATTTTTGTTTTTTTTATTATATTTCCTATTTCCCTTATGCCTTTAGAGTATGAAATTTTTTCCATACACTGTGAGCCAACATGGAAACTAATACCTAATTTTTTAGAATGTTCTTTACATAATCTTACAAGACCCAAAGCTTCTGATGGTAGTGCACCAAATTTTCTTGATAAATCAATCTCAGCATGTTCATTAGAGATAGCTATTCTTACAAATAGGTTTAAATCTTTAGCCTGATTCGTTGCTTCAAGAATTTTCCTTAATTCGTCTTTATTGTCTAACGAAAAACTTTTTACACCGTAATCAAAATATGCAGATGAAATACTTTCTTTACTTTTAATCGTATGCATAAAGTGCATCTTAACTTCTGAATTAATTTTTTTTATTAATTTGATTTCATTTAAAGATGCAACATCAAAATCTTTTACGCCGTTAGCTATGATCTGTTTAATAACTTTTTCATGAGGATTGGTTTTAACAGCATAAAGTATTTTACCTGGAAAGTTTTCTTTAAAAAATTTTATGGATTTTTTAATCTCTTCAGTCCGTATACAATATACGGGATAATCTGGTTTTAATGAGTTAACTAATTCGTTAACTGATTTAAATTTTCGCATTTCATGTGTCCCCCGTTAGTTTACACAAAGATTTTTTAAAAAATTTAGTAAAAAAAACCTTAATTAATTTGCGTTTAAGGTTTTTTTGACTTTATGTAAAGAAAAAAAAGCCGATTTGAGCGGTTGAAATTATGTCCACAGTGCCTATATGACTTTGTATGAGAGCACAAAAAAATATCCCTGAGCAGCTAAAATTGTCTGATTTTGAGGACAAAACCCTACTTATTTTAGATGACGATGATCCTCTAAGAGGTAGGCTCGCAAGAGCCATGGAAAAGAAGGGTTTTCAAGTAAAAGAGGCAAAAACTGTAGCCGAGGGTCTTAATATCGTGAAAAATGCGCCTCCTGGCTTCGCTTGTGTGGATCTCAGACTTGATGATGGCAATGGGCTTGATGTAGTTAAAGAGCTTTCAAAAAATAACAATAATGCAAGGATAGTAATGTTAACGGGATACGGGAATCTACCTACAGCTGTAGCAGCTGTCAAAGCAGGCGCTATAGATTATATTGCTAAGCCCGTAGATGCTGATGATGTCGAGTCAGCACTTCTTGCATCACCTGAGTCTAAGGCGAGACCACCAGAAAACCCAATGTCTGCTGATAGAGTAAAGTGGGAACATATTCACCGAGTGTTTGAATTGTGTAATAGAAATGTTTCTGAAACGGCAAGAAGACTTAAAATGCATAGAAGAACTCTTCAAAGAATTCTTTCTAAACGGTCTCCAAGATAAAATTATATTAAATTATTAATTTTTTTAATTTGTCTAATCGTTAAAGTAGCGATTAGAATTTTAAAAAGTTCTGCAAGTAAAAAAGGTTGCGCGCCTAACTGAAAAATTGGCTTATCCCAACCAATTAAATATCCTAACCAAATCATACCCAAGATGTAAATAAAACTTGTAGCTAGCAAAAGTTTCAAAAAGTTTTTTATTAAATTACTGCTATAAATAAATTTTCCAGAGATATATACAGCGACCAAGAAACCTAATAGATAACCCATTGTAGGGCCAGTAAAGTAAATTAATCCTATCCCCTTTTCTGGAGTTCCCGAAAAAACAGGTAATCCAATTATTCCCTCAAATAAATACAAAGAAACGGTTGCCAAACCTAGCTTCCATCCAAAACCAATACCTATCATCAATACCACTAATGTTTGCATTGTCATCGGAACAGGATAGAAAGGAATTTTAATTTTTGAAGAAATGGCTAAGACTATGCTTCCAACTAATGCCAATAATACATATTTTAATAATCT
>CACEBP010000002.1:0-40000 GCA_902557785.1 uncultured Pelagibacteraceae bacterium
TCAAGTTTTGAAAGATAATTTAGGGAAACCATTAACAAATATTCCTGATCCATTTAAAAAGTATAAAAGCTTTGGTGAGCACAATAATGAGATGCTTAAAAAATTTTTGAATAAGTTTAATTTTAAGTTTATTTTTAAAAGTTCAACTGAAAATTATAAAAATGGTGTTTTTAATAAATCACTTTTAAGAGTTGCAGAAAAATATGAGGATGTAATGAATATTATTCTTCCAACTCTGCGAGAGGAAAGAAGAAAAACGTACTGTCCATTTTTACCAATTTGCCCAAAAACTGGAAAAGTATTGGAAATACCATTATTAGAAATAGATAAAAAAACTGGAAAGGCAGTTTTCGACAATAGTGGTGAAAAACTAGAGTCAAGTATTTTGGACGGAAAATCTAAACTTCAGTGGAAAGTAGACTGGGCAATGAGATGGTTCACTTTTGATGTTGATTTTGAAATGTACGGAAAAGATTTAACTGAGAGTGCTATTTTATCTAATAAAATTTGTAAGACACTTGGAAAAAATCCACCTAATGGTTTCGCGTATGAACTTTTTTTAGACGAAAAAGGGGAGAAAATTTCCAAATCAAAAGGAAACGGAATATCCATTGACCAGTGGCTGAGATATGCCTCACCGGAAAGCTTGTCTTTATATATGTATCCAAATCCAAAAAGAGCTAAAAAACTTTATGCAGAAGTTGTACCTAAAACAGTTGATGATTATTTACAAAACATCGAAAAGTATGCAAGCCAAAAAGATAAAGATAAAATTCTAAATCCAGTTTGGCATGTACACAATGGAAAACCACCGGAAGAGAAAATTGTAATGCCTTTTTCAATGCTATTAAATTTAGTTGGGTCTAGTAACGCAGACAATAAAGAAATTTTATGGAAATTTATAAATAGATTTCATAAAGAAATAAAACCTAAAGATTATCCCATTTTAGATAGATTAACTGAGTATGCTATAAATTATTTTAAAGACAAAGTTGAACCAAATAAAAAATTTAAAAAACCTTCATCAAATGAGAAAAAAGCGTTAGAAAACCTTATTCAAAAATTATCTGAAATTAAACAAAACTTAAATCCTGAAGAAATACAAACTATTGTTTACACCATAGGCAAAGAAAATGGGTATGAACAAAATCTAAGAGATTGGTTTAAATTAATTTATGAAGTTGTATTTGGAGAAGAAAATGGTCCTAGGATGGGTTATTTTGTCAGCTTCTTTGGATTGAAAGAGACAATTGAGTTAATGAAAGATAAAATAAACAATTAATAATGTTTTCAATTTTAAGACCTTATATATTTTCGTTAGATCCAGAGGTAGCACACGATTTAGCTATCAAATCTTTAAAAGCAAATATTCTTCCAAAAAGCTTTTTTAGAGTGGAAAACGAGGAAATGCTTGAAACTAATCTTTTAGGAAAAATAATTTCAAACCCAATTGGTTTAGCAGCTGGTTTTGATAAAAGCGCTGAAGTTTACAACTCTCTTTTTAAATTTGGCTTTGGTTTTATTGAAGTTGGCACTGTTACCCCAAAACAACAATTAGGAAACCCAAAACCAAGAATATTTAGATTAGAAAAAGACCAGGCACTTATCAATCGTCTCGGATTTAATAATCATGGGTCAGAAACTGTATCAAAAAGAATATCAAGCAACCACCCTGACGGGTTTTTAGGAATTAATATCGGGCCAAATAAAGATACAAAAAATAAAGAAGATGATTATTATTTTTGTCTTTCAAAACTTGGAATGTATGCAGGTTATATAACAATTAACATTTCCTCACCAAACACTGAAGGTTTAAGAGATTTTCATGATCAAGATGAGATGAAAAAACTTTTATCTGGAATTAACAAAATTATAAAAGAAAAAAAAATTGACTGCCCAATAGCAATAAAAATATCACCAGATATAAATGATAATGAAATAAGCAAAATTGTTGAATTAGTGATTAGCCATAAAGTACATGGTATAATAGTTTCTAATACAACAGACAGTAATCGTGAAAATCTTTATGATATTAAAAAACATGAAACTGGAGGGCTATCAGGACAACCTCTTAAAGATATTTCAACCAATTTAATTAAAAAATTCTATAAAGAAACCAAAGGCAAGATTAAGATAATAGGTGTCGGGGGAGTGGATTCTGGAAAAAGTGCTTTTGAAAAAATTACAGCAGGTGCTAATGCAGTACAACTATACACAGGCATGGTTTACAAAGGGCCAGGTATTGTTAAAGAGATTAAAAAAGACTTAATATCAATTTTAAAAAAAGAAAATTTCAAAAATGTTAGTGAAGCGGTTGGAATTAACGCTTGACCCCAATGTATACAAGAACTATATAACACCAGGAAAAAATTATGTCTAAAAGATGCGAATTAACAGGAATATCACCCTTAAAAGGGCATAACGTTAGTCATGCTAAAAATAAAACTAAAAGAAGATTTTTACCAAATCTGAAGAAAGTCACTTTTAGGAGCGATATCTTAAAAAAAGATATTAAATTAAATGTAGCTAACGCTGCCTTAAGAACTGTAGATTTTAAAGGAGGTTTAGATAAGTTTTTAATATCAGCAAAAAACACTAAACTATCAAAAAAAGTTAAAAAAATTAAAGCATCAATTTCAGCAAAATCATAATTCTACAATGAATTTATTTTACAAACTCTCTCTTTTAATGGGTTTGGTTGTGGTTCTTTCTAACTATTTAGTTCAGTTTCCAATTCAATATTTTGGATTAAATGAAATCTTAACTTACGGTGCATTTAGCTACCCAGTCACTTTCTTAATAACAGATTTAGCAAACCGCGCCTACGGTAAATTGGTAGCAAGAAAAATAGTGTATGTAGGGTTTACTATTGGAGTTCTTTTAACATTACTTGTGTCGACCAATTTTTCAGATATTATTTCTATAAGGATTGCTATTGGTTCTGGAGTCGCATTTTTTATTGCTCAAAACTTAGATGTTCAAATTTTTGACTCTTTAAGAAAAAAAATATGGTATGCAGCTCCTCTTGCATCGTCAATTATTGGATCTTTAACTGATACGTTCCTATTTTTTTCAATTGCTTTTTACGCCACAGGAATACCGTGGGTGACTTTAGCTTTAGGAGATTTAGCCGTTAAGCTATTTATAGCACTGGTAATGTTAATTCCGTTCAGATTACTTATTAATAAAATTAAAGACTTTTCGGAAAGTTCGATTACAGAAATAAAAAATTAGTGGATTGTTTTTTTATTTTTTTCGACAAATAGATCAGTTAGTTGATTAATCATTACATCACCTAAATCCTGAACATCTGTAATTTTAACGGCTTGATTGTAGTATCTTGTAACATCATGACCAATACCAATAGCCAATAATTCAATGTTCGTTTTATTCTCAATCCATTTAACTGTTTTTTTAAGGTTCGACTCAAGATAATCACTCGTATTCGTTGATAGAGTAGAGTCATCTACTGGAGCTCCATCTGAAATAACCATAAGGATTTTTCTCTCCTCTTTTCTTCTATTCATTTTGTTGTAAGCCCATTTAAGCGCTTCACCATCAATGTTTTCTTTTAATAACCCCTCTTTAAGCATTAGGCCCATATTATTTTTAGCTTGTCGCCAAGGTGTATCCGCTGATTTATAAATAATGTGTCTAAGATCATTTAACCTTCCTGGTAAATTAGGTTTGTCATTTTTCATCCATTTTTCTCTAGAAGATCCCCCCTTCCAATGTTTTGTTGTGAAACCAAGTATTTCTACTTTGACTGCACATCTTTCTAATGTCCTAGACAAAATATCAGCACAGATCGCTGCAACTGAAATTGGTTTACCTCTCATAGAACCGGAGTTATCAATTAAAATTGTTACTAGTGTATCTTTGAATTCTATATCTTTTTCTTTTTTAAAAGATAAAGAATTGTATGGATCCATAATTATTCTTGGTAATTTTGAAGTATCTAATAAACCTTCTTCAAGGTCGAAATTCCAAGATCTATTTTGTTTAGCTAAAAGTTTTCTTTGTAATTTGTTAGCTAGCTTGGAGATAAAATTTTTAAGCTGCAATAATTGTTGATCTAAATTTTTTCTTAATCTTGTAAGCTCTTCAACATTCTCTAGTTCTTCTGCTTTTATAACTTCATCAAATTCTTCTGTATAGGTTTTATAGTTTATATCTCCTAAAGTGCTCTTACCTTTTTTTCTTAGATCTGGTTGAGAACTATCCTCAATTTCAATGTCCTCTTCAGCTTGGTCTGATTCTTTCGCCTCATTTTCAAGATCAGGCATGCCAGAGTCTATAGACATTTCCTCTTGCTTATCCTCTTTTTCTTGAGCCTGCTTCTCATGGTTATCGGGTTTATTTTGTTTATCGTCTTTATTTTGATCATCATCCTTTTTTTCTTCTTCATCTAGATTTTCATCAAGATTCATATTTTCAATAAGCTTAGAAATAAGTGAATTAAATTTTTCTTGATTTAAAGTAAATTCATTTAATTGATTTATCTTATCCTTAAATTTCTCATTTAAATCTTTTTTATATGATTTAAGCTTTTTATCGATTTGACTGTTGTTTTCAAAATCAAGAAATTTTGTTCTTAAATAATTTTCGAAAGACTCTACAATTTTATCTTCACTGCTTTTAAGATCTAAGCCAGAAATTCTCTCTTGATAGAATGCTTCAATGTTATTTTTAACTCCCTTAAAATAGCCAGTACCAATTTTTTCACATCTAATTTTTTCAGAAATTCTATATAATTGCTTAGATATATTTCCCTTAGGTTCATATTGTTTAAATGTTTTAGGATCTGAGAATCTATGTTTCAAGGATTTTGAGTCCGCTATTGCTCTTATTTGATTAAAATTAAACTTATTTTTGATGGGACTTAACTCTGGCAGTCTAATTGAGTTATTACCAGATTTTACACCTTCATTTCCAAACGAAACTTCTAACTTTTCAGAATTAGATAATGATCTTACTGTTGAGCTAATTGCAGTTTTAAAATCTGCTATTTTTTCTTTTTTATTTTCCACTTTATAAAGTTATATTTATAGACGACTCAGGCAAGTCTTCGCCAAAACATCTTTGATAGTACTCAGAAATTATTTTTTTTTCTAAATCATCACATTTATTTAAAAATGTAATCCTGAAAGCATACCCTTGATCTTTAAATATACTTGTATTTTCTGCCCAATGTAAAACTGTTCGAGGGCTCATAACAGTTGAGATGTCACCGTTTATGAATCCTTTTCTAGTTAGATCTGCAACTTTTATCATATTTGATAAAGTTTCTTTTCCTTCTTTATTATTAAAGCTTTTATTCTTTGCCAAAACTATTTCTAATTCTTTTTCGAATGGAAGGTAATTTAATGTAGAAACTATATTCCATCTATCCATTTGACCTTGGTTAATTTGTTGAGTACCGTGGTATAAACCAGTTGTATCCCCCAAACCTACAGTATTTGTTGTGGCAAAAATCCTAAACAAGTCATGTTGTTGTAAAACTCTATTTTTATCTAGTAGAGTAAAGTTTCCCTCGCTTTCTAAGACCCTTTGAATAACAAACATAACATCTGGCCTTCCAGCATCGTATTCATCAAAAACTAACGCCACTGGATTTTGAATTGACCAAGGCAAAATACCTTCCTTAAATTCTGTAATTTGTTTTCCATCTTTTAATACGATTGCATCTTTCCCTATTAAGTCTATTCTACTTATGTGGCTATCTAAATTAACTCTGACACATGGCCAATTAAGTCTTGCAGCTACTTGCTCTATATGTGTTGATTTTCCAGTACCGTGGTAGCCTTGAATCAGAACTCGTTTGTTGAAAGAAAAACCAGCTAAAATTGCTAAAGTAGTATCTTTATCAAATTTATAGTCAGGATCTATCTTTGGAACATACTCATTTTTTTTTGAGAAAGCTCCAACTTTCATATCACTCTCAAAACCAAAAGTTTGTTTCACAGACAATTTGATGTCTGTTTTTTGTAAAAGTTGTTCTGAATTCATTTTTTTCCTAAAGTTTTTTTAAGTTGGCTATAAGCCAATGTAATTTTTTTTAATTTATCCTCAAACTTTTTATTACCTTGGTTTTTATCAGGATGATATTTTTTTACAAGTTCTTTGAATTTTGCATGAATTTGCTCCCATTTTACCTCTTGATTTAATTCCATCACTTGTAAAGCGTCTCTATCTTGCTGTGACACTTTAGTTTTTTTAAAATCTCTAAAGCTTGAGCTTTTGAAAATATTTAACTTATCCTCCAGGGCATTATTCCACAAAATATTAAAAAAATTTTCAGATGACCCAAAAGTTTTTGTTGACTTATGCCATGTCAAATCAGACTTAATAAAAAACTCAATTTCTTCATTATTCATATTTTCAAAGTAATTCCAATTTTTGTTAAAAATCTTAATATGATTTAAACAAAGCAATCTGTATTTTTTACTGTTATCTCTCTCAATTGGGGCCTTATAAGCTCCGATTTCTGTGCAATTTTCCCAATCACAAATAATTTTCATTGCATAATTCTATATAGTAAAATCAAACTAATGAAAAATTATTTTGAAGAAATTAAGAAAAAATTAATTAATGAAATTAAAATCGAGGAAGTTGATATTGTTGATAATTCACATAATCATAAAGGACATAAATTTTTTTCACCTGAAAAATTTCATTTACACCTTAAAATAAAGTCTTCATATTTGAATTCCTTATCAAGATTGAATGCACAAAAGATAGTTATGAAAATCTTGAAAGAGGATCTTAAAAAAAAAATTCACGCACTAGAAATTAGTATTGTGAAATAGTTCTACAGTATTTTTTTAATTTAGAAGTTGAAATTTTGAACTTATTAGGCCTATCGGTTTGACCTATCTTCTTTAATAAAAGAAAATTTACTTTATCATCATCATTTTTTTTATCCTGTTTTAAATAAGGAATTAGATTTGAAAGCCAGGTAGAATTTGAAATATTTTTTAGGGTATAATTTAAGTTATTTTTAAAATATAAATTTTTTACCTCTTCTAAAACTTTTTCTTTACAATTTTTTTTTAGTATTGAAAGTTTTATAGCTAATATCATCCCAGTTAAAACTGCTTCACCGTGTGTATTTTTGCTTGAAAAATTATCTTTAACTTCTATTGCGTGAGCAAATGTATGTCCAAAATTAAGAGTCATTCTTAAACCAGTCTCATTTTCATCTCGCTTGACAAAATACATTTTTATTTGACAACTCTTTTTAATTGCATAAATAAGTTCTTTATTTTTTTTTGCTAAGATTGACTTAGTATTTTTTTTTAGCCAATTAAAAAAATTTAGGTCTTTAATAATTGAATGCTTAAGTATCTCAGCATATCCGCAGATCATCTCTTTTTTTGGTAAGGATTGAATAAATGAGGTGTCACTAATCACTAACTTTGGTTGATAAAAAGAACCTATTAGATTTTTTCCATGATTGGAATTAACTCCTGTTTTTCCACCAACCGCTGAGTCTACTTGAGCAAGAAGTGTTGTTGGGATGTTAACAAAATTTATACCTCTTTTAAATATACTAGCCACAAAACCTACGACATCTCCTGTAACACCTCCACCAACACTAATTATCAAATCTGATCTATTAAAATTCTTATTTAATAAAAATTTTAAATAATTATTTATTGTCTTCATCGATTTATTTTTTTCAGTTGCATTAAATGAAATAAAAAAGATTTTAAAATTTTTAAGTTTTTTTTTTATTACTTTTTTAAATTTTACTGGTACATTCTTATCTACAATTAGTGCAATTTTTTTAGTCTTAGGACATAGCAATTTTATTTTCTTTGGAAGAGAGCTAAGTGTATTTTTACCGATAATTATAGAATAATTACTACTTCGACTTTTAAATTTTATTTCTTGATCTTTCATATATATTTAATATTTTACTAACAATTTCGTCTTTTTTTAAAACATTACACTTAATTCTAAAGTCTGCCTCATTATAGAATTTTTTTCTTTCAAAATAAATTTTTTTTATTGTTTCTATTAAGTTTTTTTTTTGTAAAAGGGGCCTTTGCTTATTTTTTTTAAGCCTTTTCACTAACTCTTCTAATGGAACATCTAACCAAAAACTAGTAGATAAATTTTTTGCATTTTTTCTTAAAGTGTTATTTAAAAAAGCTCCACCACCTAAAGATATAACAGAATTATTTTTTTTAAGCTGGCTTAAAGTTATATCGTATTCTATTTTTCTAAAATAACTTTCACCTTTATTTTTAAATATTAAATTTATTGATGTTCCCTCGTTAATTTCTACGAGCTTATCAACATCAATAAAGTTATAATTAAGCTTTTTGGCTAAAAGTTTACCAATAGTAGATTTTCCTACTCCCATCATTCCGGTCAAAGTAAGGTTTTTACCCAAATTTGCATCCTTTTTGATTTTGTTTTTTCATAATTATGTCTTATTTATTAAGTTTAAATTAATTCAAAAAGTATGCAACTTAAATACAACAGAAGATCAAATCTAGGAAGTTCAATTATAAAAACTTTATTTAAATTATTAATTTTAATTATATTTTTTATTCTTGCAATTTTTTTAATTGAGAAGATAAGCTTTCCAAGTCCAGAAAAAAAATATCAAATTGACGTTACAAATGAAATTAAAAAGCTTTAGGTATCTTTTTAGCTTAATAATAATTTTTTTCAGCTCGCATACCTTAAGCGAGGACAAGATAGATATCTGGAATAATAAAAAAGATATTAACAAAGAAGAGAACGTCCAGTTGAATGAAAATCCTAAAAACCAAGAAACTCAATTGAATTCTACGCAATCAATACAAGCTTTAGAGAAAATACAGATCCAAGAGGGCTCAGAAATACAAACAGATGAACAAAAAGTTTTTGGTATTTACGAACCAGCAAGTTTTGATTTTAATTTAAATATGTGGTCAACGACAAATGCTGAAGATTTAAGATCAAGTTTGAAAAGATTAGACAAGATCAATCTTTCAAAATCCTCTAGAGAGATATTGGAGGCTATATTGTTTTCGTTTTCATATCCACCACAAGGAATGACTGAAAAAGAATTTGTAGATATAAAAATTAATTGGTTAATAAACAATGACCGCACAGAATTAATAGAAAGTTTTCTTAAACAAAATGATCAATTTGAAAGCAAAAGTAAAGCTGTTCAATACTTAGTTGATAAAAACATAGCAAGTGCCAATATAAAAGAGGGATGTGAAAAAATTGGTTTTATTGATGCGAAAATAAAAGACGCTTATTTAGAGAAATTTAAAATTTATTGTCTTATTTTTAATAAAAAACAACCTGAGGCTCAATTATTATTAGATTTATTGAGAGAGCAAAAACAATCAAGTAAATTTTATGATGATAAGATAAATTTTCTTCTTGGAGTAACCGATAAATCTTCTGACAAAGTTAATGAAAAAAATCTTCTTAATTTTTATCTTTCAAGCATTACTATAAATAACTTTAAATATGAACCTAGTAAAAAAACTAAGCCAGAAATATGGAAATATCTAAATGCTGCAAATTTAATTAAATTAGAAGACGCGTCTGATAAAAAAAAATTAAAAGAATTAGAAATCGCAGCAAATAATAATCAACTAAACAAAAACAAAATTTTTGAAATTTATAAACAAATACCTTTTAATTTAAATATATTAATAAATGCAAAAAACAATTATCAAACTTTAAATAATGATAGCGATGCAAGAGCTCTAATTTATCAAAAATATTTATTGTCTGAATCAAATGACACAAAAATAGAATATCTTTTTTTATTAGAAGAATTATTTAAAAAAGCAGATTTAATTAATATTTACTCAAAATTTTTGAGTAATAGAATTGAGGAAATAGGAATAGAAAACCTTCCGGAAAGATATCAAGAGGCAGCACTTTCAAGAATTGTCTCAGATGACGATCTTTTACTAGGAAAAGTAAAGTATAATGATAAAATTATACATCAATCCAAAATATTAAAGTATTATGTCGAAGGTGAAAATAAAAAAAAAGTTCAAAAAGATATAGATAAAATATTTAAAAAAATTAGCAAAAACAAAAAGTACTTTGTATCTGCTAAAGACCTAGCTTTAGCTGATGCATTAGTAAAGGATGGCTTCTCCCTGCCTACTAATTTTAAATATGAAGAGCTAGCTAAAAAATTTGATGTTCCCAAAAACTTACTGAAATTAATTGATAATGATCAAAAAGCATTTTTAGCACTAAAGATAGTAGAGATAATCGGTGAAGATGAGCCACATGAACTAGATCCAGAAACTATTTTTTTTGTTACAAATCTTTTAAATAAAATGAATTTAGTTAAAATAAGAAATAAAGTTATAAATTCTGCTCTACCATTAAGAACTTAATTAGAATATAATTTCACAAATGACGATTAGAAAGATTTTAACAGAACCAGATCCTTTTTTAAGACAAAAGTCTTCAAACGTAGAGGAAGTTAATGACGAGGTCAGATCTCTCATGGATGATATGTTGGAAACAATGTATGATGCTCCTGGCATTGGTTTAGCAGCGATACAAATAGGAATTCCAAAAAGGATAATTGTTATTGATTTAAGTAAAAAAGATGAGAAAAAAAATCCATTATATTTTGTAAATCCTGAAATCTTAGATAAATCTAATGATGATGCCTCATACGAAGAAGGTTGTTTATCAGTACCCAATCAGTTTGCAGAAATTAGTAGACCTGACACATGTACAGTAAAGTTTTTAGACTACAATGGAAAAGAAAAAATTCTTGAAGCTAAAGGTTTGCTTGCAACTTGCATACAACATGAAATGGATCATTTAGAAGGTATATTATTTATAGATTACTTATCAAAATTAAAAAAAAGCATGATTATAAAAAAACTTTCTAAACAAAAAAAAACGTTAGAGAGAATAGTTGTATAGAAATCGATGTCTTTTAAAATTCTATTTATGGGGACACCCGAGTTCTCAGTTCCAATATTAAAATCAATTTTTGAGTCAAAACATAAAGTCTTAGCAGTTTATACCCAGCCTCCTAAAAAAAAAAATAGAGGCCAAAAAATTTTTAATTCCCCAGTTCATGAATACGCTAAAAAATTTAAAATTTCAGTTCGTAATCCTATTTCTCTGAATCAAAAAGAAGAAATTGAGTATATTAAAAATTTAAAACCAGACATTGTTTTGGTTGTTGCCTACGGAAAAATTTTACCCAGCAATTTATTAAATTTAAAAGGTATTCATTTTATAAATATTCACGCATCTTTATTACCCAGGTGGAGAGGCGCAGCTCCAATTCAAAGGGCAATCATGAATATGGATAGTGAAACCGGTATCTCGATAATGAAAATAGAGCCTAAGTTGGACTCAGGACCAGTAATGTTACAATCAAAAATAAAAATCCACCCCAATTTAAATTATGAGGAGCTAAGTAATGAAATGTCAAAAATGAGTGCTAAATTAATCTTAAACGCACTGGAATTAATTGAAAGTAATAAAGCTACATTCAAATCACAAAATGAGTCTAAAATTACTTACGCAAAAAAAATTGAAAAAACTGAAGCTAAAATTAACTGGTTCGATGATGCTCAAAAAATTATAGCAAAAATTAATGCTTTAAACCCTAACCCAGGATGTTGGTTTGAGCTTGATGGATCAAGAATAAAAATAATTAAAGCAAAAAAAATAATTTGTGAGGGAAAACCAGGCATAATTTTAGATGAAAAATTTACGATAGGTTGTTCAAAAAATGCCATCCAAATATTAGAAATTAAAAAAGAAGGAAAACAAAAAATGACTACAAAAGAATTTTTAAAGGGAAATAAAATTAAAATTGGTCAAAATTTGAAATAAAATGTTTAACTACCTTTTAAAAATTGAATATGATGGAACAAATTTTGTAGGCTGGCAAAGTCAAAAAAATGGAAAATCAATACAGAACAGCATAGAAAAAGTTTTAAAGAAAATTTTAAAAACTCAAATTAGATTAATAGGATCAGGAAGAACTGATAAAGGGGTGCATGCTTTATCTCAATACGCAAATTTTAAATTCAAAAAAAAAATAAAGGAAAAAAAAACTTTCTTAAATTCTATTAATTTTTTTTTAAAGAAAAAAAATATAACAATTCTAGACATTAAAAAAGAAAACAATAATTTTCATGCAAGATTTAGCGCAAAATTACGAACTTATGAATATATAATAATAAATAGGCAGGGAGAATTATCAATTGATCGAGATAGAGCTTGGCATGTAAAAAAAAAAATAAATTTAAAATTGTTAAAACAGGGATCTAAAATTCTAGAAGGGACACATGATTTTTCAATTTTTAGAGCTTCTACTTGTTCTGCTAAATCACCGATAAAAAAAATGTTACCAATAAAAGTTAGTAAAAGTAATAGTAAAATTAAGATAAGATTCAGTTCAAAATCATTCCTTCAAAATCAAGTTAGATCAATGGTTGGTTGTTTAAAGTATTTATCAACTGGTAAATGGAGTCTAAGTGATTTTAAAAAAGCTTTTAATTCAAAAAAAAGAGAGCGTTGCGCACCACCTGCACCCCCTTGTGGCTTGTATTTATTGAATGTTAAATATTAAAATTTAAAAAGATTTTTTCCACCGTATTTCTTTATAGAATTAAAAGAAATAAAAAGAAGAGAAATAAAATTATCAAGAATATTCAGCTTGTTATAATCTTTATTAATTTTCCAAATCCAGTAAAAATTTTTAAGATTATTGCTTTGAAGCGAATTTCTTCTAATCCTATATTTTGTTAAATATTCTTTTAAACAATATGCATATCCAATTTTTTTTAAAAGTTTACATTTAAAAAAAAAATCCTCACAAATCTTTGTATTGGTAAATTTGATATTTCCAATTATATTTCTTCTGATCATCATAGTGCTTGTTGCAATAGACGTATTTCTTAAAAAACTAATGTAATCAAGTTTTGTAGGGTTATTTATTTTTCTATTTTTCTCACCAAATGTTCTATAATTAGTATATGTAAACAAAAAATTGTTATTTTTCATAAAACTAATTTGTTTTTTTAATTTATCTTTTTGCCATATATCATCAGAGTCGATAAATGCTAAATAAGGAGAAACTGATTTTTTAATTGCATAGTTTCTACAAAAACCAGCACCACGGTTTTTTTTCATAAAATAAACTTTAATATTTTTATTTTTTGAAATTTTTTTGAGTACAGATCTTGTTTTTTCATCTGAATAATCATCAACTATGATTAATTTCCAGT
Source organism: uncultured Pelagibacteraceae bacterium (assembly GCA_902557785.1). Classification (GTDB taxonomy): domain Bacteria; phylum Pseudomonadota; class Alphaproteobacteria; order Pelagibacterales; family Pelagibacteraceae; genus Pelagilacustribacter. The sequence goes on from CACEBP010000002.1 coordinate 13,245, forward strand.
TTTTATAGGTCTGTTTTAAAACGCTCTTTATAGTTTCAGTAATTAATTGAGAGTTGTTATAATTAGGTAAAATAATATCTATTTTAGTCTTTTCTTTTTTTTTATTCTCCATCTTGACCCTTCTCTGACTATGTAACCACAACAATTCTTTGATCTACAACGACAGGGATAATTTTTGTAATCTTCATCAAAGCTAAAGCCATAGTCATATGAAAATTCCTCTCCTTTGTTAATATCTTTTATTGCATACACCCAAACTTTTAATCCTGTTCCAGTTACTTCACAATTAGGATTGCAAGAGTGATTAATTAATCTAGCTGTATTGAATTTAAAATCACCATCAAGATCATATCTCTTATTTAAATTAAAAAGATAAATTGCTTTATCATTATCATATTTTGGATTTTTTTCAGTTTCTCGCACAGTAATTACTTTTCCTTTATACTCAATTATTTTTGAACCTTTTTTAATATCTTTAGCTGCGTAGAGACCAAAATTATCAATTTTGGATCTTCTTACTTTATAAGGCTTCACTTAAAATAATCCTCAAGAATTCTAAGATATATTTTTGATAAATTCTTTAAATCTTTTAATGGCACACACTCGTCTACTCTATGCATTGTTTTATTAACTAAGCCAAATTCTAGACAAGGTGAAATTTTTCTAATAAATCTTGCATCTGATGTACCACCAGTTGTAGAAAAAACAGGTGTTATTTTAGTGATTTTTTTAATTATGTTTCTAGCCATATAAATAGTTTTATTTGGCTTAGTGAGAAACGACTCGCCACTAACATGAAAATCTATTTTAAATTTGCATTTATTTTTATTACTTAAGTTTTTCACTATTGAATTAATTTTCTTCTTTAAACTGCTAGAGGTATGAAGATTATTAAACCTGATATTAAATTGAGCTTTAGCTCTTGCCGGAATAACATTAGTAGCTTTATTGTCTACATTTATCGATGTTAATTCTAAATTTGAAGGCTGAAAATTTTTATTACCTTTATCTAATTTTTGCTCTTTTAGTTTTTTACAAATTTTTAATAATGTATTTATTGGATTATTTGATAAATGCGGATAAGCAACGTGGCCTTGTGATCCAGAGATTATTATTGTTCCAGATATACTTCCACGTCTTCCTATTTTGATCATCTCTCCAAGTTTATTTGGATTTGTAGGCTCACCTACAATACAAAAATCTATTTTTTCATTTTTCATTTTTAAATAGTCAACAACTTTTTTCGTTCCATTAATTGCAAACCCTTCTTCATCACCAGTAATTAAGAAGCTTATTGAACCACTTAAATTTTTGTTCCTTTGTAAAAATTTACTTACTGCTGCTGTAAAGCAAGCAATTGAACTTTTCATATCATTTGCACCTCTTCCAATTAAATGGTTTTTTTTCACCGTTGGTTTGAAAGGATTAACAGTCCAATCTTTTAAATTTCCTGGAGGAACTACGTCTGTATGGCCAGCATAGCATAGGTTAGGCTTTTTTTTACCAATTCTTGCGTAAAGATTTTTTATTGGTTTACTTCCTTTACCTTTAAATTCTAGAATTTTACAATTAAAGCCTAATTTTTTTAATTTTTTACTTAGAAATTTAATCGCCCCTGCATCTTTAGGAGTTACACTTGGGAATCTTATCAAATCTTTAGATAATTTTAATTCGTTAATTATAGCCATCAGTCTCTAAGCAAGTCATTTATAGATGTTTTACTTCTAGTTTTCTCATCAACCTTTTTTACAATAACTGCGCAGTACAATGAAGGTCCATTAGGGTTAGATTTGCTCGGCAAGCTTCCAGGAACGACGACTGAATATGCAGGCACTTTTCCATAATAGATTTCTCCAGAGTTTCTATCAACTATTTTTGTAGATGCGCCGATGTAAACTCCCATTGATAAAACAGCACCTTCTTCAACTAAAACGCCTTCAGCAATTTCAGATCGAGCACCAATAAAACAATTATCTTCAATAATTACTGGACCAGCTTGAAGCGGTTCAAGCACACCCCCTATACCTGCACCTCCAGAAATATGACAATTTTTACCAACTTGAGCACATGAGCCAACAGACGCCCAAGTGTCAATCATTGTGCCTTCATCCACATAAGCTCCAAGATTTACAAAACTAGGCATCAAAACAACATTTTTAGCAATGTATGCTCCTTTTCTTACAACTCCATTAGGGACATGACGATATCCTGCTTTCTTCCAATCTTTCTCTCTCCATTTTACTGTTTTGCCAGGTACTTTGTCATACCAAGTGGTATAAGGGCCCTTCATCATTTCCATTTTATTTATTCTAAAGCTCAACAAAATAGCTTTTTTAATCCATTGATTTACAACCCAACTGCCATTTAGTTTATTTGCTACTCTAATTTTTCCACTATCAACTAAATTAATAGTTTCATTAATAGCCTTTACTAACTTTTTATCTGACTTTGGACCTACTTTTTCTTTTTTTTCAAAACTTTCGTTTATTATTTTTTCAAGCTTATCGTAACTCATTAATCTCCTTTAAAAATTTTGCTAAGTTGTCAGTCTTATAATTAATGAAATCTGAGTCTGAATACTTTGCTGCCCATGGTTCATCATTTTTAATCCAAACAGTTTTCATTCCTAATTCGTATGCTGGCTTTAAATTTCTCGCAATATCCTCAAAGAATATACAATATTGTGGCTCAATTTTGTAATTTTCTACCAATTTTTTGTATGGTTCCTTTGAAGGTTTAGGAATAAACTCACAGTCTCTTATATCAAAAATTCCATCAAAAAGCTTATCAATTCCAATTCTTTTTGTAACATTAAGAGCATGAGCTCTAGAACCATTAGTAAAAATTATTTTTTTTCCATCTAATTTTTTAATTTCATCCTTTAAATCTTCATCTTTATCTAAAAAACTAAGATCTACGTCATGAACAAATTCTAAAAACTCATCAGCATCAATTTTGTGGTTTTTAATCATCCCGTTTAAAGTTGTATTATATTCTTGAAAATAGCTTTTTTGAATTTTCCTAGCCTCTTCGAGGTTTACACTTAATTTTTCAGAGATAAATTTTGACATTTTTTTGTCTACTTGTTCAAAAACTTTAGTAGCTCCATCATAAAGCGTATTATCTAAATCAAACAACCAAAATTTTATATATTTTAAATCTCTCATTCTCTAATTAATGTACCGGATCCCGAATCCGAAAAAATTTCATGTAAAACTGAGTGAGGTTTTCTTCCATCAAGAATTACTACACCTTTTACTCCATTTTGCACAGCATCAACACAATTTTCTATTTTAGGTATCATACCGCCTTGAACAACTTTCCATTTAATTAGATTTTCAAGATCGAAAGGTTTAATTTCTGATATTAACTTTTTCTGATCATCGTAAACACCTTCTACATTTGTCATTAATATTAGTCTTCTTGATTTAAGTTTTTTTGCAATAGCACTTGCCGCAGTATCACCATTAATATTATATGTCTGATTATGTTTTCCTAAACCTAAAGGAGCTATAATTGGAATTTTATTTTCATTTAGTGCATTTTGAATTAAACTATCATTTATATTGTTTGGTATTCCAACAAAACCAAGTTCCTCTCTTTCAGGCTCAACCTCAATTATACTGTCAGCCTTAGTATGAAACGAGGCTGCTTCTGAGCCCAATTTCTTGAGAGAACTTACTATATCTTTATTAAAATCAATTAATACTTCTTCTACTATATCAATTATATTTTTATCAGTAACTCTTAAACCATTAATAAATTTTGATACAATTTTTTTCTTTTCCAACTCTCTTTTAATTCTTGGACCACCACCATGAACAACTATAATTGATAGACCTAATTTATTAAGAACATTTATATCAGATATAAAGTTATTAAAAACATTTCTATCTATTAGTACGTTTCCTCCATATTTGATTACTATTTTTTCTTTTTCATATTTTTTAATGTATTTCTGAACAATATTTATGTCTGGAGCTTTCTCAGGCCAAAATTTTTTTATCTCGTCTAGAGAAACATTTTTTGACATTTAATTCGTTTTCACAGTCGTTTTTTTAAAAATTACGTATTGTTGAGCGATTGTAAGAATATTATTTATCGTCCAATAAACAACTAAACCAGAAGGAAAAGATGCAAGTATAATTGTTAAAAATAGTGGAAAGAAAGCAAAAATTTTCGCTTGAATTGGATCAGCCGGAGCAGGATTTAATTTTTGCTGAACCCACATTGAAGCCCCCATTAAAATTGGCCAAATTCCGATAATCATAAACCCTGGTGGATCCCAAGGTATTAAGCCGAATAAATTAAACAATGAAGTTGGATCTTGAGCAGACAAATCTTTTATCCAGCCAAAAAATGGTTGATGTCTCATTTCTAAAGAAATGAAGAGCATTTTATAAATTGCAAAAAAGAAAGGTATTTGAATCAAAATAGGCAAGCATCCGGAAGCAGGATTAATTTTTTCCTTTCTATACAATGCCATCATCTCTTGTTGTAATTTAACTTTATCGTCTTTATGTAGCTCTTTAAGCCTCATCATCTCCGGCTGAACTGCTTTCATTTTTGCCATCGATCTAAATGAGAAATTAGCAAGTGGGAAGAAAATTAGTCTTATTGCTATAGTTAATAAAACGATAGCTGTTCCAAAATTTCCCGAAATTTTAAATAAATAATCTATTACAAAAAATAATGGTTTAGTGAAAAAATAAAACCAACCCCAATCAATAACTAAGTCAAATTTTTTAATGTTTTGGTTTTCTGCATAACTATCAATTGTTTCAACCTCTTTGGCAGCAACAAATAATCTTAATTCATTTATCCCAGAAGATGATCTAGTAATAGTAGTAGGTTTATTAATTATATAATTTGCTTTAAATCCATCCTCATAAAGAAAAGTTGATTTGAAATTTTTTCCGGTCTCTGGAACAAATGCAGTCATCCAGTATTTGTCAGTAATTCCTAGCCACCCTTCGTTTGACTCTCTCACAATCTTTTTTTCTTGAACATCATCGTAGTCATCTTCTTTTAACTCATCATCAAACACTCCAATAAAACCTTCATGTTGTATATAAAAATTCTGAATATCATCTGGTATTTTATTCCTTGTCATTTGAGCGTATGGAAATAAATCTATTGATGAATTAGAATTATTTTTTACCTTTTGAGATATCTTAAACAAATATTTATCATCTAATTCTATTCTTTTTTCAAATGTCACGCCCTCTTTATTATCCCATTGTAAAATTACTGGAGATTTATTACTTAAAATATTATTACCATTTACTTTCCATACAGAATCTTTAGTTGGAACTTTGATTTTGTTTCCAATACTTGCCCATCCTGTTTCAATATAAAAGCCATTTTCAGTATTAGATGGATTTAAAAAAATAATGTTTTTCCCATCTTCAACTTTTTGTTTATGTTTTTTAAAAGATATATCGTCAATTAGAGCACCCTGTAAATTTATTGATCCTATTATACTGTCATTTTCAACTTTAACTCTTTTACTATTACTTATTGATTCTTCTCTTGTAAGTTTTTTAATTATTTGTGGCTGAGTAATTGTTGGAGCAATAGAGTTTTGTTCAAATTTTTTTTCAACATGTTGATTATTTTTTTGATCAGCAGGTTTTCTGGGTGTTTCAAAAAAGGCACCCCAGAATAGCAAAACAGACATTGATAGAGCTATTGCCACAAAAACGTTTTTGTTATCCATTTTTACTTTCCTTATTATTTGTATCTGGAACGAAATCTAAACCTTCACTCCCTCCTAAACTTTTTATTGGGTGACATTTTAAAATTCTTTTTGATCCCAATTTTAAACCTTTTATAAGTCCGTAGGTCTTGAGAGCTTCAATTAAATATTCTGAACAAGTCGGTAAAAATCTACACCTATTCCCCAATAACGGTGAAATAAAATATTGATAGATTTTAATTATATTAATTAGAATTTTTATCATTTTATTTTTTTAATTTACTAAAACTTTTCTCCATTAACGGCAAAAGCACATCCTGTTTTTGAGCATAAGCATTAGACTTACCGAAAACTATATAAGTGTAATCCTTATTAATTGCACCTCTTTTTTTTAATAATTTTTGAACAATTGCTTTTAATTTTCTTCTAATTTTGTTTCTTTTAACAGCATTTCCAATTTTTTTTTTCATAACAAAACTTATAAGCAAATTAGCTTTATGTTTTGCTTTAAAAAAATTTTTAGCAGCAAAAATAGAAAAGTAATCTGTGTGAATTTTTTTCTCTCTAAGCGCTTTTCTGAATTGGTTGCTTTTTTTTAAACTTTCAAGCTTAACCATCTATTTTATGTAGAAAGAGTTTTTCTCCCTTTTGCTCGTCTACGAGCGATTAGCTGTCTACCAGCTTTTGTAGCCATTCTTGCTCTAAAACCGTGTCTTCTTTTTCTTACAAGATTACTGGGCTGATATGTTCTTTTCATAAATATTTAAAGGTATATATTTTAATTGTTGTCTATTGTACAGGTAAATTATGAGTAAAAATTTGAAAATTTTTTTGGGTATTTCTTACTTAATTATACTTTTTGCATTTCTTTTTTTTATTTTTACAAGTATCGAAATTAGTAGACTAAATGATTTTTCATATTATAAAGAACTTCAGAAAGATTTAAGCAATTATATAAGCGGCAATATAATTATAAATTTAATTTACTTTTTTGTTTTTGCAGTATTTTGGGTGTCTCTTCTTGGTTTTGGTTCGCCGCTGTTAATTATTTCTGGAATATTATTTGGGAAATGGATTGGAACCTTTATCTCTGTAGTTTCAATTTCAGTCGGAGCTTTAATTTTATATTCCATAGGGAATTTTTTCTTTAGAAATTTAGTGAAGAAAATCTTAGAACAAAAATTTAACAAATATATTCTTTTATTTAAGAAAAACGAATTTTACTATTTCTTTATTTATAGGTTTATTGGTGGTTTAGGAGTTCCTTTTGGATTGCAGAATTTGATTCCTATTTTATTTGGAATGAAAAAGATAAATTATTTTCTTTCCAGTTTTTTAGGTTTCATTCCCGGTTTTTTTATTTTTAACACTATTGGAGCCGGGATTAATTCTTACGTAAAACAAACAGAGAAATTCAACATGCTTGACTTCATATTATCTCCAGCTATTTATTCACCAATACTAATGTTTGTATGTCTTATGATAATTTCTTTTATAATAAAAAAAAAATTTTTCGATGATAAAAATTAATAAAAATGTTTTGTCTAACGATCTAAGTCCGTACCTAAAACAACACAAAGATAATCCAGTTAATTGGCAAGTTTGGTCTGAAGAAACATTAAAATTTTCGCGGCAAAATAAAAAACCTATTTTGCTTAGCATTGGATACGCGAGTTGTCACTGGTGTCATGTTATGGCGCACGAAAGCTTTGAGGATAATGAGACAGCAAAATTAATGAATGAACTTTTTATTAATATAAAAGTTGATAGGGAAGAAAGACCAGATTTAGATTTTATTTTTCAAAGTTCATATCAATTATTTAATCAAACTGGAGGAGGATGGCCTTTAACAATGTTTTTAGATGAAAATGGAGTGCCATTTATGGGAGGCACTTATTTTCCTAAACTCGCAAAACATGGTTTGCCATCATTTAAGGAAGTTCTTCAAAAGGTTTCAGATGCTTATAAAAATCAAAGAGAAAAAATTGTTAGACAAAAAGATTTAATTATAAAAAATTTAGATTTAAAAAAAAATTCTGTTTTAAATCAAGATCTTGAGCCAATCCTAGAAATATCTCTTAGTCATTTAGATCCAGTAAAAGGTGGTTATAAAGGTTCACCAAAGTTTCCAACTTTTAACTTATTTGAAACACTTCTTTATTTTTATAATGTTACTAATAAAACAAAGTATCTGAAGCCAGTGGAATTAATTATAAAGCAACTTTGTTCTAAAGGAATATACGATCATGTTGAAGGGGGTATTTCCAGATATACCGTAGATGAAGATTGGATAATCCCACACTTTGAGAAAATGCTTTATGACAATACTCAATTTTTATTATTACTTTCTAAATATTGTAAAATTAATAAAGATAATTATTTTAAAGAAAAATTAGAACAGACAGTTGAATTTTTAAAAAAAGATTTCTCAAATAAAGATGGCTTTCTGGGGTCTGCTTATGATGCAGACAGTGAAGGAGAAGAAGGAAAATATTACGTGTACTCTCACGGTGAAATTAAAGATATTAAAAATATTGAGAAATACTTTGAAATAAAACCAGAGGGAAACTGGGAAAATAAGATTATTCTTGTTGAAAAAGAAAAACCAACTCAAGAAATTTTACAAAAACTTTTATTAATTAGATCCAGAAGGGAAAAACCTTTTTTTGATGACAAAACGCAATTAGACTTAAATTGCTTAATGATAAGTGCGTTGATTGCTTCAAGTGAAATTTTACCAAATAATGGATACTTAAAATTGGCTGAAGAATTTTTCTTAAAAATTGAAAAAAAATATATTCAAGATGTAATTTACCATAGTTACTCAAAAGACATTGTTTTTATTGAAGATTATGCCTTCTTAATTAACGCTATTAATGATTTATCGGAAATTACAATGAATTTTAAATATAAGGATTTAGCTAGAAAATTATCTCTTGAAGCAAAAGCTAAATTTTTTTTGGAAGATAAAAACATTTTTCAAAAAAATCCAAAAAATAATAATGATACTTTTTTTACGCCTATCGATATAGGTGATAATACAATCCCAAATGCTAATGCTATCATGCTTATAAATTTCGTAAAATTAGGAATGATGGATGAGGCAAAAAAATTATCTGATAGCTTGAATGGGTACTTGAATATTTATAAAAATCATATGATGACTTCATTAAGAGCTCTTGATTTTTATAATAATGTCAAAGAAGGAAAGAATTGTAATGACCAGGGTTGTAAAATAGATGACTAAAAAAATTAATTGGCTAGCATGGCTATTATTAGTAATTTTGTGGAATTACGGTTTTCCAAAAGCCACTCCACTTCAAGATGTATTAGTTGCCGTAATTTTGTCGGTATTATTAATTATTATTAATAAGTTACAATCAAGAGACTTGCAAAAAACAAGCTCAAGAAGTAAATTTAAGAATTAATGAAGGGACGCTTTTTATGGGAATTCACTACGATTATAAATCTACACGTGGCGATAAGGCTATGAAAAAAGAGGCTAAAAGAAAAGCAAGAATTGAGCAAAGAAGAGCCAAGCGTTCAGGTAGTAGCTCCAAAGAGTCCGAGGAAAAATTGATGCATGACATTGATAAACCTATAACGCTAGAGGACTTAACGAACCCAGATAAAAATTAATTTTTTTAATGAAATCTTTTGAAAAAAAAGATTCCTTTCTAAAAAGCCGTGAAGCTGCTTTAAAAAAAAATCTTAAAAAAAGAAAAAAATCAAAAGAAAAAAAGAGAAAATGACAGTTCTTTCAGATAAATGGATAAAAAAAACTGCGAAACAAAGAGGAATGATAAAACCATTTGTAGATAAGCAGGTGAGAAAAGGAAAAATTTCCTTTGGGCTGTCCTCTTATGGATATGATGCAAGGGTTTCTAATGAATTCAAAATTTTCACAAATGTTAACTCAGGTATAGTAGATCCTAAGGTTTTTAAAAAAGAGAGCTTTGTAACAAAAGTAGGTAAAGAATGTATAATTCCACCCAATTCTTTTGCGTTAGCAAGGACAATGGAATATTTTAAAATTCCTGATGATATTTTGGTAATTTGCCTTGGAAAATCCACATATGCTAGGTGTGGAATAATTGTGAATGTTACACCTTTAGAACCTGGTTGGGAGGGACATGTTACTCTTGAATTTTCAAATACCACACCTTTGCCAGCAAAAATTTATGCAAATGAAGGTGTAGCACAATTTATTTTTTTAAAAGGAAATGAAAAGCCCAGTGTTACTTATGCGAAAAGAAAAGGTAAATACATGAAACAAAAAGGTGTGACACTTCCAAAAGTTTAACCTCTTTTAATGCAAAAGCTTATAATTAAAGGTAAAAAAGATTTAAGCGGAAAAATTTCCATATCTGGTTCTAAAAATGCAACTTTACCAATTTTAGCTGCCTCTATACTTGCTAATAATGTGAAGATTAAAAATGTTCCCTTAGTTAAAGATATTCTTACAATGATAGAGCTGTTAAATTTTATCGGTTTAAAAACAAAATTATCAAAAAAAAAAAACATAATAGAAATTTCAAATCTTGACAAAAATATCAATACATTAGCTCCTTATAAGCTCGTAAAAACAATGAGAGCTGGGGTATTAGTATTAGGTTCTTTGTTAGCAAAATACGGGAAAGCAAAAGTTTCTTTACCCGGAGGTTGTGCTATTGGAACTAGACCAGTTGACTTGCATTTATTCGCATTAAAAAAACTTGGGGCAAAAATTAAAATTAAGAATGGATATATTATAGCTGAAGCAAAAAATGGACTAAAGGGTGCAAAAATAAAATTTCCATCTATTTCAGTGGGAGCTACAGAGAATGCCTTAATAGCAGCCTTTAAGGCTAAAGGTAAAACAATCTTAAAAAATTGTGCAATTGAACCAGAAATAAAAGATTTGATATCATTTTTAAAAAAATTAGGAGCAAAAATAAATTTTAACGGCAGAACAATCATCATTAAGGAAAGCAAAGTTAAAAATTCAAAAATTATTCATAAGGTTATCTTTGATAGAATAGAGCTTGGCACCTACATGATTGCTGGCGCATTATTGGCAAAAAAAAAATTATTTATTGATAAAATTGATCCAAAATTAGTTAAAAGTGAGATTGACGTTTTAAAAAAAATTGGAGTAAAATTAATTATAAAAAAAACTTCAATTATTGTTAAAAAAGGAGGAGGATTAAAAAGGATAAATATCATAACAAAACCATATCCACATTTTCCTACAGATTTACAAGCTCAACTAATGGTACTTCTTACACAGGCTAAAGGTGAGTCTAAAATTAAAGAGAATATATTTGAAAATAGATTTATGCACGTTCCAGAATTGAAAAGAATGGGAGCGCGTATAGAAATTAAAAACAAAACAGCATTTATAAAAGGACCCACAAAACTTACAGGCGCTGAGGTAATGGCAACTGACCTCAGAGCATCAGTAAGTTTAGTTTTAGCAGGGTTAATAGCTGAGAACAAAACAATAATAAACCGCATCTACCACCTTGACCGTGGTTATGAATTTTTAGAGAGAAAACTTAAAAATTGTAAAGCTGAAATTAAAAGAATTTAAAATGAGACCAAAAAATTTAAAACTTATTGCTAGAACACGTGAAGATATTAGGGTTGTTTCTGCACATCTACAAGATTCAATCGTAAATATTGCAGATATAGCAAATTTAAAAAAAAATAAAATTTTTCTCATGCAACTTAACCGTTTTATGTGGGAGGACGTAGAAAGAGGTGTTTTTAGGAAAAATAAACGTATTAGAACTGTCTTAAAATTTGAAAATGTTATGAAGGTAGTATCAAAAAACATCAATCAACTTAAAAAAGATAAATTTTTAGATTTTCTAGCTATTGAAACAAAAATTACTCCTGATAATAACTATGAAATGAAAATAATTTTTGCTGGCGATTCTGTTATTAGAGTAATTTCTGAAGTTATAGAAGTTACATTAGACGACCAAGGAGAAGCTTGGGATACAAAAAATAAACCAAAACATAAAAGTTTATAATGATAAAGGTATTGAAATATAATAATAAAAATTCAATTAAAAACTTGAAAATTTTTTTAAATAAGAGAAATTCTTTTCAAAAAAATCAAACTTCTATTGTAAGAGGAATAATTCAAAATGTAAAAAAAAATGGAGATAAAGCTGTTTTAAAATACGAAAAAAAATTTTCAAAAATTAAAACGAATCCAAGTAAAATTTCATTTTCACGCAAGGAAATAAATCAAATTTCTAAAAAGATTGATTTTAAATTAAAAAAATCAATTGATTTAGCATTTAAAAGAATTAAAGAATTTCATTCAAAACAAAAATACTCATCTTTTACATTAAAAGACAAATTTAAAAGTGTACTTTCTTATAAATATTCCTCTTTAGAAAAAGTAGGAGTTTATGTACCAGGAGGAACTGCAAGCTACCCAAGCACAGTATTGATGAATTGTATTCCAGCAATGGTAGCTGGAGTTAAAAATATTTATTTAACAACCCCAGCATTAAACTCAAAAATTAACCCTGGGATTGTATATGCTGCAAAAAAATGTGGAGTAAAAAAAATTTATAAAACAGGGGGCGCCCACACAATCGCAGCACTTGCTTACGGTACAAGAAAAATTGAAAAAGTTGATAAAATAGTAGGACCTGGAAATGCATTCGTCGCCTCTGCAAAAAAAGAAGTTTTTGGAGATGTAGGCATTGATATGGTAGCAGGACCTTCTGAAGTAAGTATAGTTGCAGATAAGTCAGCTGATCCAAATTTAGTAGCTGCAGACTTAATTGCTCAGGCAGAGCATGATGTTAATGCTCAATCAATATTGATAACTACAAATAAAAACTTAATTCGTTTAGTTAATCTATCTTTGAAAAAACAACTAAATAATTTACCTAAAAAAAAAATTGCCTCAAAAAGTCTTAAAAATTTTGGATTAGCTATTCTGACTAATAGTAAAAAAAATATACTAGAAATAATTAACACAATAGCACCTGAACATTTGGAACTATGTACAAATTTCAATAGGGAAATTATTAAAGGAGTAAAAAATGCTGGGTCAATTTTTTTGGGAAGATATTCCCCAGAAGCCATAGGAGATTACATAGCTGGTCCAAATCACGTTTTACCAACTTCAGGGTCTGCAAGATTTTCGTCAGGTCTTTCAGTAAATGATTTTTTAAAACGTTTCTCTGTGATAAAAATAACAAAAACAGGTATTGAAAGATTAGGACCATCCGTTATAAATTTAGCGGAGCATGAAAATTTAGAGGGTCATGCTAATTCAATACGATTAAGATTAAAAAAAGGAAACTAATTGGCTAAACAAGAAACACTAGAATTTAAAGGAAAAGTTACCGAACTTTTACCTAATGCAATGTTTAGAGTTAAATTGGAAAATAATCACGAAATTTTAGCTCATACGGCTGGTAAACTTAGAAAAAACAGAATTAGAGTTCTTGCAGGAGATAATGTAATGGTTGAAATGACACCATATGATTTAACTAAAGGTAGAATTACTTTTAGATTTTAGGCCTTGTAGCTCAGTAGTAGAGCAGTACCCTGAAAAGGTATGTGTCGTAAGTGCGATTCTTACCAAGGCCACCACCAACAAGTTTTACACATCGAAATATAAAAATTTATCTGATAATTATTATTCATGAGTAAAAAAATTGGGCTTTTTTGGTTAAGAGATGATTTTAGACTTATTAAAAATTATGGACTAATTGAAGCCACCATAAATCATGATCAAGTAGTAGTTTTTTATCTTTATAAAAAAGATAATTATAAAAACCAAGAGGCTCAAAAATGGTGGCTTTTTAAATCTCTTTCAAATTTTAGAAAACAATTAAATAATTTTAATATAACTTTAGAGATAGTTGAGACTAATTCATTTAAAATTTTTTTTGATAAATTAGTAAAGAAAAATGACTTTACAATTTATTGGAATAAAGTTTATGAACCTGACTATCTGAAATTTGATAACTATTTATCAAGTTCTCTAAAAGATAACAACATTCACCATAACAGATTCAAAGGAAACGCACTAAATGAAATAGATGAAATTAAAAAAAGCGATGGTACTCCTTTCAAAGTTTTCACCCCTTTTTGGAGAACAGCAGAAAAGTATTATATTGAAAAAATACCATCAAAAGAAAAAATAATAAAAAAATGTAAAAAGAAAGCTAATTATTTTAATAACTGTATTGAGCCAGAAAAAATATTACCTAAAAAAAATTGGTTTAAAAATTTCGAAAAAATTTGGATTCCCGATGAACAAAACGCTATAAAAGAATTACAAAATTTTATAAAAGAAAAAATAAATAATTATTCTGAGGGGCGGAATTTTCCTAACATAGTTGGCACTTCTAAATTATCTCCATTTATTAAATTTGGTCAACTTCACGTTGAAACAGTATGGAGCGAATGTTCAAAAAAAAAATCAAAAACAGTCGGAACATCAAAATTCCTAGCTGAAATAGGCTGGCGAGAATTTAATCATTCATTAATAAACCACTTTCCTTATATGTTAAAAAATAATTATTCAAAAAAATTTGATAAGTTTCCTTGGAAAAAAAATAATAAACTTTTAATTGCTTGGAAAAAAGGCCTTACAGGTTATCCAATTGTTGATGCTGGAATGAGAGAACTCTATTCCACTGGATGGATGCATAATAGAGTGAGAATGATAGTTGGATCATTTTTAGTAAAACACTTATTGATCGATTGGAAAGAAGGGGAAAAATATTTTAGAAATTGTTTGTTAGATTATAGTCCAGCTAGTAATGTTGCTGGATGGCAATGGGTAGCTGGTTGCGGTGCAGATGCCGCTCCTTATTTCAGAATATTTAATCCAATTTTACAGGGAGAAAAATTTGATAAAGAAGGTGAATATGTAAAAAAATGGGTGCCCGAATTAAAAAATTTATCAAAAAAATTTATTCATAAACCATGGGAATTTAACGATGGAAAATTTAAATTAGGAAGAGACTATCCTTATCCAATTGTCATACATGAGGATGCTAGAGCAAAAGCACTAAACGCATTTAAAGAAATCTAAGCTCAAACACTTCCATGACAATGTTTAAATTTTTTTCCAGAGCCACAGGGGCATTTTTCATTACGACCCACTTTTTTTTCTGATTTGTTCTCTTTTACTTCGCTTTGGTTTTTTTCACTTTTTTCTTCATTTGATACTACAATATTAAGATTCAAAAGAAATTTTATTAAATCATTTTTTATCTTCAATAATAAATTCTCAAACAAAACAAATGCTTCTTTTTTAAATTCAGATAGAGGGTCCTTCTGACCGTACTGTCTTAAGCCGATAACTTGTCTCAATTGTTCCAAGTATTGCAGATGTGATCTCCACGAAAAATCAATGATTTGTAAAAATATTTTTTTTTCTAGATCATTGTTTTGATTTTCACCCAAAATTTTTATTCTTGAATTTTTTTTCTCTGAGTTCAAACTTTGTATTTTTTTGCTAAAATCAGCCCTATTCAGCTTACCAAATTTGAGTATTTCCTCATCATTTATGATATTTCCGGTAATATTTTTAATTTCATTTAGATAGATTTTTTCATTTCCAGATTTTTGAAAACTCTCCCTTACCAAATTTAAATGAGCGAGTATTTCATCGAAAAAATCTTTTAAAATTTCGTTTATATTATTTTCCTTTAAAATTTTTAATCTTTGAGAGAAAATCACTTGTCTTTGGTCATTCATCACATCATCAAATTTAATTAACGTTTTTCTTATATCGAAGTTTCTGCTTTCAACTTTTTTTTGCGCGCGTTCCATTGCTTTATTAATCCAAGGATGATCGATAGATTCATTTTCTTTTAAACCCAGTTTTTTAAGCATTCCATCTATGGCGTCTCCTCCAAAAATTCTCATTAATTCATCTTGCAAACTTATAAAAAAGATTGTGCCTCCAGGATCTCCTTGACGACCAGATCGACCTCTTAACTGATTATCTATTCTTCTACTCTCGTGTCGTTCAGTACCAATAATAAATAACCCACCTAACTTTTTAACCTTCTCCTGATTTTCTCTAACATCTTTTTCATTCTCTTTTCTTCCATCATAAATAAAATCTTTATTCCCACCTAATTTAATATCTGTTCCTCGTCCCGCCATATTTGTAGCAATTGTTACTGCATTTATTTTTCCCGCCCCAGCTATTATGCTAGCTTCCTTCTCATGTTGTTTAGCATTCAGAACGTTATGAATAATTTTTTTGTCCTTAAGAAAAGATGAAATTTTTTCTGATTTTTCAATACTTGTTGTCCCTACTAATACGGGTTGACCTTTTTTATTGCATTCTAATATTTTTTTTGTGATAGCATTATATTTTTCTTTTTCGGTTCTAAATATTTGATCATTAAAATCTTTACGTAACATTTCTTTATTAGTAGGAATTGAGACTACAGGAAGTTTATATATATCAAAAAATTCTTCTGCCTCTGTCATAGCTGTTCCAGTCATCCCAGATAATTTTTTATATAATCTAAAATAATTCTGATAGGTTATTGATGCTAGTGTTTGATTTTCCTCTTCAACTTTTACATTTTCTTTAGCCTCTATAGCTTGATGTAATCCATCAGAAAACCTCCTTCCTTCAAGCACTCTTCCTGTGAATTCATCAATTATTTGAACTTTGCCGTCCCGTATTATGTAATCAGTGTTTTTATTAAAAAGTAAATTAGCTTTTAATGCTTGATTGACGTGATGAACTAAATCTAAATTTGCTGGATCATAAAAGTTATTATTTTTTAATATTCTTTTTTGTATTGCAAGTTTTTCAATTTTATCAATTCCTTGATCAGTAAGAATTACATTCTTATTTTTTTCGTCTAATTCATAATCATTTTTTTGCACATGTTTAATAAATTCATTTGAAGTAATATAAAGAGTTGTCTTATCTTCAAGTTTTCCAGAAATTATTAAGGGTGTTCTAGATTCATCAATTAAAATACTATCTACTTCATCTACAATACAAAAGTTATGATTACGTTGAACCATATCTTCTAGATCATACTTCATGTTATCTCTTAAATAATCAAAACCGAGCTCATTATTCGTAGCATAAGTAATATCATAATTATAATTTTTCTTTCTCCCAACGTCGTCTAGGTCATTTGTTATACAGCCAGTGGATAAGCCTAAATAACTAAAAACTTTTCCCATCCATTCCGAGTCTCTCCTTGCTAAATAATCATTTACAGTAACGATGTGAACACCTTTTCCAGTTAAAGCATTTAAATAAGCTGGCAATGTCGAAACAAGTGTTTTACCTTCCCCTGTTTTCATTTCTGCAATTTTTCCATTATGCAGAATTAACCCGCCAGCAAGTTGCACATCGTAATGTCTTTCCCCTAGCGTTCTTTTTGCAGCTTCTCTTACTAGAGCAAAGCTCTCAGGAATGATTTCATCGATCTTTAAAGAACCATTTTGAACATTTTTTTTAAAATTAAATGTTTTTTCTTTAAAATCTGCTTCAGATAAAGACCCAACTTCATTTTCTTTGTTATTTATAGAATTTATTATTTTTTGGATTTTATCTAATTCTTGTTGATTAGAGCTTTTAAATATTTTACTAAAAGTTCTTGTAAATAAATTCATAATACACCTATATATGTATTATTAATGTAAATAAAACAGCAATAATGACAATTAATATAAAAAATTTCCTAAACGATAAAACAAAATTATCAAAAATGGGTGAGTTTCAAAGCCTAAAACAAATTGAAGGTTTAGAAATGTCATCTTTTTCTGCAGATCTTTATAAAGACGGTAGAGATGATCTTGCTTTATTTTATTTTACAAAAGGAGCTAATTACGCGACATTAACAACATCTAATAGCATTACTTCTGAATTTATTCCTTGGAATAACAATTCTCATAAAAAAATTATTAAAGGATTACTGGTAAACACGAAGAATGCCAATACATTTACTGGAAAGCAAGGAAAAGAAAGCATTGATACACTAGCAAAAAATTTATCAAGAATATTAACTATAAAGGAGTCTAAAAATAAAAAAGGAACAAGCGAAACAGTTAAAATAAAAGATTTAATTTTTGCCTCGACTGGAGTTATCGGAGAAGAATTCCCTGTTGAAGAGATAAAAGAATGCCTGCCAGACTTAGTTGACAAGCTAAGGACGGAACATAATAAAATGTTTTGGATTAAAATGGCTTCTGCTATCATGACCACTGACACCAAACCAAAATTAGCTTACGAGGAAATTATCGTTGGTGATGAACTTATAAAAATTTCTGGCATCGCTAAGGGTTCTGGAATGGTAGCGCCTAATTTAGCTACAATGCTTTCATTTATATTTACTAATGCAGATATAAACTCTAACTTATTAAAAACTCTTTTAAAAAGATCAGTGGCAAATTCCTTCAACGCAATTACAGTGGATAGTGATCAATCTACTAATGATATGGTCTCTATTTTTTCTACAAGAGCGATAAAAATTGGTCAAAATATTTCTTTAAATGATAAAGTGATACAAAAGTTTGAAATAGCTCTTAAAAAGTTATGCTTAAATCTAGCTAAACAAATCGTCGTAGACGGTGAAGGAGCTAAAAAATTCGTAACAATAAATGTTATAAATGCAAAATCTTTAAGTAGTGCAAAAAATATTGCTTTTTCGATTGCTAACTCCCCTCTTATAAAAACAGCTATTGCAGGTGAAGATCCAAATTGGGGAAGAATAGCTATGGGCATAGGGAAATCTGGTGAAATAGTTGATCAAAAAAAATTAAAAATTAAAATTGGGGATTTTATTGTTGCTGAAAATGGAAAAATCTCTGAGACGTATGATGAAAAAAAATTGAAAGAATATATGCAATGGGGCTCGATTGAAATTGAGATAAATTTAAAACTTGGGAACGACGCATTTAAATGTTACACTTGTGATTTTACACACGATTATATTGATATAAATGCTGACTATAGAAATTAAATGATAAAATATAATTTAAAATGTCATAATGATCATGAATTCAAGAGTTGGTTTTCTGATTCAAAAGAGTTTGATAAATTAAACTCAAAAGGAATGCTAGAATGTATTTACTGCTCTTCAAAAAAAATTAATAAATCAATAATGGCTCCTATGATTGTAAACTCACAAACTATCGATCAAGAAAATGAGCTTTTGGAAAGAAGTTTTAAAGATGAAAAAAAAAAACTTCTAAATTTAAGAAAATATATTGAAAAGAATTTTGATTACGTTGGAAAAGATTTTAGTAAAAAAGTGCGAGAGGTATATTATGATAAAAAAAAAAATAAAGCTATTTACGGCACAACCACACCTGAAGAAAGAGAAGAATTAGCGGATGAGGGGATAGACCTGTTTTCGATACCCTGGATAAACAAAGACAACTAATTTTTTAAACTACTTATGATATAATTTACTGATAAATCATCAGATTTTTTCCATTTGTTTGAAAATGGATTGAATTTGAGACCTTTGACGTCCAATGTAGAAAATTTTTCTTGAGACAAATATCCTTCAAGTTCTTCAGGTTTTAAAAATTTGTTCCAATCATGTGTTCCTATAGGGAGCCATCTCAATATATATTCAGCACCAATAATAGCTTTTATATAAGAAGTAAAAGATCTATTTAGTGTTGCAGTAAACATTAATCCATTCTTCTTTAATAATTTGTTACATGATTTTATATATAAACTTATATTGTTCACGTGTTCTACAATTTCAAGATTTAAAATTACGTCAAATTTCTCAACGCTGTCTAAATTTTCAGGTGAAGCATTTAAATAATTAATTTGTAGACCATCCTTTTTTGAATGTAGTTTCGCGACTTTTATATTTTTTTCTGAGGCATCTATTCCTGTCACGTTAGCACCTAATCGAGCTAATGGTTCACTTATTAGACCACCTCCACAACCAATATCTAATATATTTAATCCTTTTAAATAATTTGCTTTATCATTTTTAATCTTAAAATGACTTTTTATATTTTCTGTAATATATTGAATTCTTATAGGATTAAACATATGGAGTGGTTTAAATTTTCCATTAACATCCCACCATTCTTCAGCTAATTTTGAAAACTTTTGAATTTCCTCTTTATTTATAGTAGTACTCATTTCGTAAATAATTTTAAATTAATATTAATATCTATATTTTATTATAATACATTCTTAAATGGTTAAAAAAGTATTAAAGTTTGGTGGCACATCTGTTGGAACGACTGAAAGAATTCAACATGTAGCGAAAATAATAGAAAAAGAGCAATCCTTGGGAAATAAAATAATTGCCGTAGTTTCAGCAATGGCTGGAAAAACTAATGATCTAGTAAAACTCTCAAAAGAGATTTCTGAAGAATTTAATAAAAGAGAATTGGATGTTCTTTTATCATCTGGAGAACAAGTAACTTGTGGTCTTTTATCTGGAGCTTTAATTAAATTAAACGTCCAGGCTAAATCTTGGTTGAATTGGCAAATACCTATTCTTACAGATGGAGAGCATACCAATGCAAGAATTTTAAATATCCATATTGAAAAAATTAATAAATATTTAGATCATGGCGGCGTAGCAATTATTCCAGGCTTCCAAGGAATTTCAAAATTTGGTGACATAACTACAATTGGAAGAGGAGGATCAGACGCAACTGCTGTTGCTATTGCAAAAATATTTAACGCTAGTACTTGCGAAATATACACAGATGTAGATGGAGTTTATTCAACTGATCCAAACAAAATACCAGTAGCAAAAAAAATTGATAAGATTTCTTATGATGAGATGCTCGAATTATCATCTCTTGGAGCAAAAGTAATGCAATCTTCTGCTGTACAAACTGCAATGATGTATGACATCCCATTAGAAGTAAGATCAACTTTTACAGATAGAAAAGGCACTAAAATCTTTAGTCAAGAAAATATCGATTATACTAAAAGCGTTACAGGCGTTGCATACTCTAAAGATGATGCAAAAATTACATTAATTGGCGTAGAAGATAAACCCGGAGTCGCTGCAAATATATTTGAACCTTTAAGTAAAGCTCAAATAAATGTAGATATGGTAATTCAAAATATTTCCTCTGATCAAAAGACTACAGATATAACTTTTACAGTTAAGAGAGGCGATGTTTCTAAAACTAAACAGATATTAAAAAAAAATAGTAATATTAATTACAAAAAAATTATTGAAAATGATAAAGTTGCAAAAGTATCAATTGTAGGTGCTGGAATGGTATCAACGCCAGGTGTTACTTATAGAATGTTTAGAGCCTTATCTGATGAAGGTATAAATATTTTGGCAATATCGACTTCAGAGATTAAACTTTCAGTAATTATTGAAGAAGATAATACTTTAAAAGCAATAAAAAAACTGCACACAATTTTTGATTTAGATTAAAATGGAAATAAGACCACATAGAATAATTAAAAGAAGAATTTCAAAAAAAATAAAGGTTGGAAATGTCAGCGTCGGAGGTGACTCACCCATTAGTGTTCAGTCAATGACCAATACTTTGACAACTGATATTAAAGGGACAATTAATCAAATTATTTCTTTAGAGGATGCAGGTGCAGATATTGTGAGAATTTCTTGCCCTGACGAAGATTCAACTAAAGCAATAAAAAATATTGTTAAAGAAGTTTCAGCTCCAATTGTTGCTGATATTCATTTTCATTATAAAAGAGCCATAGAGGCTGCAGAAAAAGGTGCGAGCTGTTTACGGATTAATCCAGGAAATATTGGAAGCAAACAAAGAATTTTAGAAGTTATTAAAGCTGCTAAAGATAATAATTGTTCAATACGAATTGGAGTTAATGCCGGCTCTTTAGATAAAAATTTATTAGAAAAATATAAAGAGCCTTGCCCTGAGGCGTTAGTAGAAAGTGCTGAGCAGAATATAAAACTTCTTGAGGACAATGATTTCTTTAACTTTAAAATAAGCGTTAAATCGTCTGATATTTTTTTAACTGTAAAAGCCTATAAACAATTATCAAAAATTTGTGATTACCCTTTGCATTTGGGAGTAACAGAAGCAGGAGGATTGTTTACTGGCAGTATAAAATCTTCAATTGGAATAGGGCAACTTTTAATGGAAGGTATTGGAGATACAATAAGAGTTTCCCTATCATCTGATCCAGTTGACGAAGTGAAAGCAGGTTACGAAATTCTTAAAAGCCTAGGTATTCGCTCAAGGGGAGTTAATATTATTTCTTGTCCTTCTTGCGCAAGACAAGCATTTCCGGTAATTGAAACAGTCAAATTATTAGAAAAAAAATTAGCCCACATAAAAAAACCAATCAATCTCTCGATAATAGGCTGTGTTGTAAATGGACCTGGTGAAGCTGCTCAAACAGAAATTGGCTTAACCGGTGGCGGCCAAGATAATAATCTTTTGTACTTGTCCGGAGTTCCGCACACTAAGGTCCCAAGTTCGGAAATTATAGATAAAATCGTAAAGCTAGTGGAAGAAAAAACTAAAGATTAAAAATTTATTATGGTTCCCATTGATAAAGTAAAAGATATTATAGTAAAGCATGATGCTTTGGAAAAAGAGCTGTCGTCAGGAAATATTGACTCCAAATTATTTGCAAAAAAATCTAAAGATTATTCTAACCTCGGAAGTATTATTAAAATTGCAAGAGAATATATAAATTTTGAGAGTGAGAAAAAAGATTTACTCAACATGCTAAATGACAAATCTAACGAACAGGAAATAATAGATTTAGCTCAAAAAGATTTGAATGAATTAATAGAAAAAAAAGAAAAATACGAAAATGATTTAAAAGTATTTCTATTACCAAAAGATGCAGATGATAATAAAAATGCGATTGTAGAAATACGAGCCGGAACAGGAGGATTAGAAGCATCTCTTTTTTGTGCTGATCTATTCAAGATGTATGAAAAGGTCTGCTCTAAAAAAAAATGGAAATTAGAAATAATAAACATTTCTAAAAGTGAGGCTGGTGGATTTAAAGAAGTAATTTTTTCAGTTAATGGAGATGATATTTATTCATATTTAAAATACGAGTCTGGTGTTCATCGAGTACAAAGAATCCCTGAAACAGAAACCCAAGGAAGAGTGCATACCTCTGCGGCCACTGTTGCTGTATTACCTGAAGCAGAGGACGTTGACATTGAGATTAAAGAGTCAGATTTAAGAATTGATGTCTTTAGAGCTGGCGGTCCTGGCGGTCAGTCTGTAAATACGACAGATAGTGCTGTGAGAATAACCCATATTCCAAGTGGCGTTGTTGTAAGCCAGCAAGATGAAAAATCACAACATAAAAATAAAGCAAAAGCTCTGAAGATCTTAAGATCTAGAGTTTATGAGGCTGAAAAAAGAAAAAAAGATCAAGAGAGATCTAGTAACAGGCGAAGTCAAATAGGATCTGGGGATAGATCAGAAAGAATTAGAACTTATAATTTTCCCCAAGGAAGAGTGACCGATCATCGAATTAATTTAACTTTACATAAATTAGATGAATTTTTAAGCGGGGAAATTCATGAAGAAATGAACCAAGAGCTTAGATTAAAAGAACAAAACCTTAAACTTGAAAATTTAAATTCATGAAAGCTTTTGAAATAATTAAATTTGGCTCAAATTTACTAAAAGAAAAACAGATTCCATCTTCTATTTTAGACTCAGAATTACTGCTCTCAAAAATACTGAATAAAACAAGAGAAGAAATTCTTGTAAATTTAAATCAGAATATTAATAAAAAAAATATTTACACTTTTAAAAAATATTTAGAAAGAAGATGTAAAAATGAGCCAATAGCCTACATACTAAAAGAAAAAGAATTTTGGAGTAAAAAATTTAATGTTAACAAATTCACGCTTATTCCAAGACCGGAAACAGAATTATTGGTAGAGGAATTATTTAAAATATATTCAGGTAAAAAGTTAACGATTTTAGATATAGGTACTGGATCTGGCTGTATTATTATTAGCTTGCTTGCTGGCCTAAAAGATTCAACTGGTATAGGTATTGACATCTCAAAAAACGCTATTTTAGTAGCAAAAAAAAACGCTTTTAAATACAAATTAAATAATAGAGTTAAATTTATTAATAAATCTTTCCAAAATATATTTGCTAAGAAGTTTGACCTAATTGTATGTAATCCACCATATATAGAAAGAAAAGATTTAAAAAATCTAAGCGACGACATAAAAAAATATGAACCTAGAATGGCCCTAGACGGTGGAAATGATGGGCTTGACCTTATTAAAAAAGTTATCTACAAATCTAAAGATATCTTAAAGATTAAAGGAACTCTCGCCCTAGAAATTGGAAATGGGCAAATTAAAAAAGTTTCAAAAATATTAATTTATAATAATTTTAGAATTAAAAACGTTATAAAAGATTACAAAAACAATATTAGGTGCGTATTAGCTTGTTATAAAAGATGAACAATAATAGAAGACGAAATTTTAGATCTAGACCACAAAAAAATAACTTCAGAAGAAGAAGCGGTTCAATAAATTCAGGTAGCGCCAATAATCTTGGCAACAATGGAAACTTAAATTTTGGTAGAAATGGTTCCATGAACAATATTCATAATGTTGAAAAGACAATGCAAAAGTATCAACAGCTCGCTAAAGACGCCCAAAGCAACGGAGACCCGGTGTTGGCTCAAAATTATTTACAACATGCAGACCATTTTTTAAGAAGGTATAATGAATTAAACGAGAAAAGAGAAAACTCAATTGATAAAGTTATTTCTGAAGAAAAAACATTGTCAAAAGATGATGATTTGAAAAAAGAGTCTCGTTCTACTACAAGTTAAAATTATCTTAGATTAGATAACTTTAAATCAATCTTAATTCTATCGATTTCAAATTGTTTTCTTTCCTCGCCCTTGAGTATTTTTCCAGACGGTAATTTCAGTTTTTGTGAATTTACTTTTTTACCGTTAACTATAACTTCATAATGAAGGTGAGGACCAGTTGATAATCCTGTAGAACCCACATAACCAATTATCTGCCCTTGTTTAACTTTTCTTCCTTCTTTAATTCCTTTGGCGAAAGCTCTCATATGCGCATAAATAGTTTCGTAAGTTGAATTATGTTTTATTTTTACACAGTTTCCTCCACCTCCACACCATCTTGCTCTTGTAACTGTGCCAGAACCAGATGCCATTATTGGTGTCCCACTTGGAGCAGCAAAGTCTGTTCCTCTATGCATTTTGTTATATCCAAGTATGGGGTGTTTTCTCATTCCAAAAGAAGATGATAAGCGTGCGCCGTTAATTGGAGTTTTCATCAAAGATTTGGTTATACTTTTTCCTTTTATATCATAGTACTCTTCTTCGTTATTGTACTTAAAATTATAAAGATTAATTTCTTCTCCATTGACATACATTGAAGCATAAATTATTCTGCCAGTATCTCTTACTTTGTTATTATCATCTTCAAATCTTTCATATAAAATTTCAAACCAATCCCCTTTTCTGATATCTCTTTGAAAGTCTACCTCAAAACCAAAAATCCTTGCAAACTCTACGATTATATTTGGTTCTATTCCTGAGTTTACTGCTGAACTGTATAAATTATTTTTGATTATATTTTTGATAACAATCTCTTTTTTATAAAGCTGTAGAATATTTTCTTTAACTAAAAATTTATTTTGAAATTTTCTTATCTCAATACTAGTTGTATTACTTATAGGATAAACAAAATTAACTAATGTATTAGATCCATCATCTAATTTTTTTAACACCAGGGACAGTTTTCTTCCAGAATATATATTGGCAAGTCCTTTTGTTTTTAATTGAATAGAAATGTCTTTAATATCTTTATTTCTTATCTTAAGTTTTTTTAATATTTTTTCTACTGTATCGTTATTCTTAATAATATAATTAATTTCTTCATAAGGACTATTTATTTTGGAAATTAAAAAATTAGTTAAATTTGAAAATTCACTTGTTTCTGTTACTTCTTTAAAAGCGTCTTTATTTTTTTGATTTTTATAATTAATTAAATTTGATGAAATGAAAAATAAGACAGAAAAAATGATTAGAAATGATGCTAAAATAAACGGACTGAACTTGTTTACTTGAAGTCTTTTAGCCTCAAAATGAGATATAAAATTATACCTTTTTTTCATATAATTATTGATTTTTTGGATAATCGTCATAGTTGTTTTATTATAAAAATAAAAAGGTCATTGCAACTTTAGTGTACAAAAAACCGCAATTTTACTGCATATTTCAACTAATATACGCCTTGACTTATAACTTAATTGTAATAAAACCAGCCCTCACCTCTATGAAATTATATTTTAACATTGCTAGGGGTGTGTAGATTTTAAAGTTTAAAATCTTAGCTTTTTTAAATTGTAAATTTTTAAGAAGAGAAGTGTGGACGGCTAGGTTAATAAAGAAATTGTCGTACACGCTTTAACGAAAAATAACTTTATTTACCTTAAAGTTATTAAAGCTAGTGTGCGCCGTTATTAAACTTGAGAGTTTGATCATGGCTCAGAACGTACGCTGGCGGCACGCCTAACACATGCAAGTCGAACGCAGTAGCAATACTGAGTGGCAAACGGGTGAGTATAATGTGGGAATCTGCCTTTTGGTTTGGAATAACACGAGGAAACTTGTGCTAATACCGGATAAGCCTTTACGGGGAAAGTTTTAACGCCGAAAGATGAGCCTGCACTTGATTAGCTAGTTGGTAAGGTAAAAGCTTACCAAGGCAACGATCAATAGCTGTTCTTAGAGGAAGACCAGCCACATTGGGACTGAGACACGGCCCAGACTCCTACGGGAGGCAGCAGTGGGGAATCTTGCACAATGGGGGAAACCCTGATGCAGCGATGCCGCGTGAGTGAAGAAGGCCCTTGGGTTGTAAAACTCTTTCGTCGGGGAAGAAAATGACTGTACCCGAATAAGAAGGTCCGGCTAACTTCGTGCCAGCAGCCGCGGTAATACGAAGGGACCTAGCGTAGTTCGGAATTACTGGGCTTAAAGAGCTCGTAGGTGGTTAAAAAAGTTGATGGTGAAATCCCAAGGCTCAACCTTGGAACTGCCATCAAAACTTTTTAGCTAGAGTGTGATAGA
>CACEBP010000002.1:45000-75713 GCA_902557785.1 uncultured Pelagibacteraceae bacterium
GCTGGAATGGTTCGTCGATTATAAAAATTAAACTTTATTCAGGTCAAACTATAGATAATAATTTAGTTATTAAAAAATTTAGTAAAATTGCCAATCGAGAAAAAATCTTTGTAAACACCTCAGGTTTACTTAAGATCAAAATTAAAAATAAAAAATACAGCTTTAAAAAATTTGACTCGCTTAGTTTGTTTTCAGACAAATCAAGTTACAAAATTACTTGCTTGAAATCTTCTAATTTGTTCTTGATAAGCTCAAAAAAACTATCAGTAAAAAATAGCAGACCAAAACTTTTTAATTTTAAAAAAGATGTAGCTGCAAAAAATCTTTGGGGAGGAAAATGCATATCCAGACCATATATTGGCAAGGATATAAATTTGGTTTTATTTAATTTAAAACCAGGTTTTAAATTTGATGATAAAGGTCACTTAAATGAACAGATAACTTGGCTTATAAAAGGTAAAATGAGTTTTTATTCTAAAAATATTAGAGGAAAACTAGATAAATTTAATGGAGTCGATATTGGACCATATCATCAACACGGTGGAATATCAGGAGGAGCGATAGGTTTTGACGCTTTTTTTCCTAAAAGAAAAGAAAAAAATTACAGGCCCTTATCTAAATTTACTTACATTTAATTACTACTTTACAAACGTATTATTTAAATTTAATGTTCAACTTTTGAACAATTATGAATAGAATTAATATTTTAGACTGCACATTAAGAGATGGTGGATACTATAATAATTGGGATTTTCCCAAAGAACTAGTTAATGAATATCTGAAAGCTGTGAGCGAGTCAGGAATTAAATTTGTTGAGCTAGGCTTCAGGTCTTTGAAACAAAATAAATTTAAAGGAGCAAACTTTTTTACCACAGACAGTTATATAGAAAGTCTTAAAATTCCAAAAAAAATTAAAGTTGGTGTTATGGTAAATACGTCGGAATTAATTTCTAACTCTTTAGAATGCTCAAAATCTTTAAAAATATTATTTAAAGAGAAAAAAAAAACAAAACTTCATTTTGTAAGGCTAGCTACACATTTTGATGAAGTAGATTATGCAATTAAAATTTGTAAAATTTTAAAAAAAAAAGGTTATGTTGTAGGTATAAATCTAATGCAAATTACTGAGCAAACCAAAGAAAAAATTATTCAAACTGCAAAAAAAATTAAAATTGCGAAACCAGATATACTTTATTTTGCTGATAGTTTAGGAGCTATGCTACCAAAAGACATACCAAAATACATTGATTA
Source organism: uncultured Pelagibacteraceae bacterium (assembly GCA_902557785.1). GTDB lineage: Bacteria > Pseudomonadota > Alphaproteobacteria > Pelagibacterales > Pelagibacteraceae > Pelagilacustribacter. Next base: position 46,252 of record CACEBP010000002.1, read on the forward strand.
TCTAAAAGTTCATTGGCAAGGCGACCTGGGTATTCATACTCATAATAATCTAGGAAATGCAATAAACAACAGCATAAGAGCTATGGACTTAGGGGTACAATGGATTGACTCAACTATTACTGGCATGGGAAGAGGTCCTGGAAATTCAGAAACGGAATATTTATTGATCGAAATGAAAAATTTTTCTCAACAAAAATATGATATTTTGCCGATTACCAAAATAATTAATAAGTATTTTTTAAAAATGAAGCTCCATTATAAATGGGGTGTAAATCCATATTATTACCTTGCAGGCAAATACGGTATTCATCCAACGTATATTCAAGAAATGTTATCAATAAAATTAGACGAAATTCAAATTTTGGAAGCCATAAATAAATTAAAAAATGGTGAGGGAAAAAAATATGATGTTAATTTAGTAAAATCAGAGTTCCAAAAACCTATACCAATTAAAAAAGGTACATGGTCACCCTCGGTTAAAATGAAAGGTAGAGAAGTGTTAATAGTTTCATCAGGTCCAAAATTTGCCGAATACCAAAAGGAAATAGAAAAATTTATAATTAAAAAGAAACCATTTGTTATTGCAATGAATACTTCTGTTAAAATTAATAAAAGGCTTATCGACATTTATGTCGCTTGTAATCCACTAAGACTTCTTGCAGATTCAAATCCTTACAAAAATATTAAATCACCAATAGCTTTGCCTGCATCGCTATTAACAAAAAAACTTAAAAAAAAATTTAATAAAATAAAAATATTTAATTACGGGATAGGAATACAAGACAATAAATATAAATTTTATTCGAACTGCTCATATATACCCAGATTATATAACGTTGCATATGCACTTTCTCTTGCCGCTAGTGGAAAAGCAAAAAAAATTCTCCTTGCGGGTTTTGATGGTTATTCAAGACAAGATAGAAGATTGAAAATAGTAGATGAGTTATTTTACTTATTTTCTTCTACAAACAACAGTGTGCCAGTCGTTGCTATTACTCCTACAAATTACAATATTGCTAAAAAGTCTGTTTACACTTTATGAGTTTAAAAAATTTGACAACAGTTTTGACGATACGTAAAGGATCTGAAAGGGTTAAAAATAAAAATTTTAAACCTTTCTATAAAAAAAGTCTTTTGGCTTATAAAATTGAAACTTTAAAAAAAATAAAAAGTATCAAGAATATAATAATAAATACAGATTCGGATGAAGCAATTAAAATTGCAAAAAATTATGGAGTGAATTTTCATAAAAGAGATCCATATTATGCAAGCTCAAAATGTCCTAATAGTGAGTTTTGGGCCCACATAGCAGAAAATACTAAAAGCGAATATATTATGTTTACTCATTGTACAAATCCATTAATTAAATTGGAGACTTATGAAGCAATGGTAGAATTTTTTGAGAAGCAAAAAGAAAATTTTGATAGTTTTAACACAGTAACAGAGGTTAAAGAATTTCTTTTGCTAGACAAGAAGCCTATCAATTTTAATATCAACCAGGCACCAAATTCACAAGATTTACCAGATGTGATAAAGCTTAATTTTGCTATAAATATTTTGCCAACTAAATTAATGAGTAAAAAAAAATCTTTAATAGGCAATAATCCTTACTTTTATAAAATTGATCAAACAGAGGCTTTCGATATTAATACCAATCATGATTTTATGGTTGCAGAAATTTTGTTTAAAAAATTGTTTAGTGTTTAAAAGTATGCTCTTTTAAGTTTTTAAAAATACGTTTAGAAACGTTATTACTTTTCAAACAAAAGTCTTCTCTACTTATGTCTTTAAAAAAATAATTTTTGTAATTTTTACAGGTATAAAATTTTTTTTTAAATTGCCTATAATTCACAGCCTTTATTGATGCATGCATTTTATCCGAGGGAACAAAAGATAAATTTTTTCCTCCAGGATCCATATAAATACAAGGTTTATTATGTCCAATTAATTCATAACCTAGAGTTGAGGACCATGTACATACAACTTTTGAACGCATACAATGTTCATATGAATATTCCTGATTTAGGGCAGTATCACCCAAAACTATATCTACTTTTGAGTTTTTAAAAAAATTTATTAGAAAATTGTTTTTATCTAGTTTATCACCTGGCCGTCTTTTTATTATTATTTTTAAATCTTTATCTTCGAGGGATAATTTTTTTAGCCAATTTAGATGTTCAACCCAATTTTTATAGTAGTCTTTGTACCCATCACTAAAATGAGGTCCATCTGATATTATATTTACTAAATCATATTTAATTTTTTTTTCATTTTTATTTTGAAAATAAATATTTTCCATAAAAAAAGAACCAACTGGTATTACCTTTTTAAAATTTCCTGAGGACATTATAGCTCTTTGATGACTTTTTTTACCAAGCGCGAAGAAAATATCAGCGTAAGCAAAGGACCCTGGACCCATAAGTTGAGGTATTAATTTTTGTGTAACAGAATAACTCTTACCACCATTTTTTTTAAATAAATAAGATTTAATAGAACTTGTTCCAAAATGTCGATCTTGTATTAAGTATTTTGCACGTACATTTGCAAAAATATTTTTATATTTAAAAATTTGTGAAATTAAAAAAATTAAGATATTTATAATGTTTATCTTTTGTTTCAATGATAAAACTATTGAATTAAGTAATAGCGGAAAAATTAAAGTTGGAACCTTATTAAATAAAATATTTCTATTTAATTTCTGATAATTTAAAAACTTATAATTAGGATAGCTAATGTTAAATTTTTTATAGACAATAAAAATACTCTTTTTAAAAAATTTTTTAAGAACTTTAAATTTTTCTGCATCTCTTTTATTATAAATTTCATCTATTAAAAGGTCAGTCTCAATTTTATTAATTTTTTTTTTTGATGAAAAGATGAATATATATATAAAAAAAGCAAAATAATACAAAATCGATATCGGCAGATATTTTAAAGAAAATATATTATTAAATTTCATTTTTCTTGTGGAATAATTTCGATGTAAATATATTTTTGTATCAATTAATAAATATTTTTCTGGAACATCTAATTTAAGCGATATAAATTTTATAATTTTTATATAGTCTTTATTCTTACAAAAATTATTAAGAATTTTAATAAGCTCAAAATTCCTTTTTTCTGCATTTTTTTTACTGCTTCCTCTAAAATTACTTATGTTGACCATCTTTAGGAGTTAAAAATTTATCACCTTATTACAATATTTAAAGTTGTCTTTATTATGAGTAACTAATACGACTAGCATGTCTTCGCTGTATTTTTTTAAATTAGAAATAATTGTTTGTTCAGATTTCTCATCAAGATGATTTGTAGCCTCATCAAGAACTAGGAGTTTTTTTGAATTATACAATCCTCTCGCTAAATTTATTTTCTGCATCTCCCCACCAGATAATTGAAAACCTTCATCTCCAATTTTTGTGTTTAAATTTATTTTATTTTTTTTAAGCATTTCTTTAATCAAACAACATTTTAAAATTTTATCTAATTTTGTTTTATCAACGTTGTTATAATTATCTTCTAAAGTAATGTTATTTAGTAAGCTATCATTTAAGAAAAAAGGTTTTTGAGGAACATATGAAGCATTTCCTTCAAGAAAACTTTTATATTCTTTAATGTCAATTTTCTTATCATTTATAAAAACATTTCCTAAAAAATTTGAGTGAAAACCTAAAAAAACATCTAGGAAGGTGCTTTTGCCTTTACCAGTTTCTCCATGTAAAGCTACTATTTCCCCTTCTTCAATTCTAAAATTAAAATTATTTAAAATTTTATTTTTAGCTTTTTCGTAGGCGAAATTTATGTTCTGTAGTTCAATTGATTTTAAATAAAATACTTTTTTATTTTCATTAATGGGGAAATTTTCTTTATCACTATTTTTTTTAATTATTGAAAATATTTCACCAATTATTGGAGAAATAAAATTTATTATAGTAGTGTTGTGTATTATACTAGACACACCTGGGAGTATTCTTAAAGAAGCTAAACCAAACACACCTACTATTGGTAAGATTTTTTGAATACTCTGACCACTTGAAAATGAAAAGTAAAAATAAAAGATTATTAAAAAAATTATAATAAATTCAATCAAATATCTTGGTGTAAAAGAAATTATATTTGATTTAACCTCATTTTTGTAAATTTGGTATGCTCTAGTTTTGATAATATTTATAAAAAAATTATTTTTTTTTAATAAATTAATTTCTCTGAAACCAGCAATACTTTCTGCAATAATTTTATAAACTATCTTAATTGCGTAAATTCTTTTTTCACCAAATTTTACCAACAAAGGTCTGAAAAAAAATGTATAAGTTATACCTAATGACGCAAAAATAAATATAATTGAAATTACTGATTTGAAGTCAATAAAAAGCAAATAAGACATGATTATAAGCAAAATAATTAACTCACTAACTATAGTCAGATAACATTGCAAAGCCTGCAAACATTGAGTAGAAAATTCTCTTATATTTCTTACATAAGTTGATGGAATATCTTTCAAAAAATCTGAATACTCTAAGTTGAGATATGATTTTAACAATTTTACCTGAAGGTTAGCAATATTTTTAAAAACAAAAGCTGCAATGTAAGCTTTAATTAAAATTGACATTACCATTTTCAAAAAGAAAATGATTATTAAAAAGATACTAAAGTTCCTTAGAGTATTATTATCAAAAAAATGAGTTATCAAATCTATAAAATAATTATTTTGAAAAGAGGAATTATTTTCTTGATCAAAAATTAAATCAAAAAAAGGAACTATTATTGAAAGTCCTCCCAAATCCAGAATTCCAGAAAAAATAATCATAAAAATAAAAAATATCAGACTTGAATATTTTTTATTTACTATTTGCAGCAGTTTGCTGAAATTTGATAAAAATAGCATTTATCTTTAAATATATACATCAAAGCGTTCAAAATATGAACAATTTTATTAAAATAGGCTTTACAGTTCAATTATTGAACAATATATTCAATATTTATGAAAGATAACCAAGATCATTTTAATGTTTTAAGGGAAATTCAAAAAAAGCCAGATTCCTCTCAAAGGGAAATGGCACAAGATCTAGGATTCAGTTTAGGTAAACTAAACTATTGTCTTAAAGCCTTACAGAATAAAGGTTTAGTAAAAATAAAAAATTTTCAAAAAAAGAAAAATAAAATTAATTATATCCAGTACGTTTTAACACCCAAGGGTATAGCTGAGAGAACAAAACTCACACTAAATTTTATGAAAAGAAAAATGCGAGAATATGATGAGCTTAAAAAAGAATTGAAAGACAAATAAAATGTGGATTGTAGTAAGTTATAAAAAACATGAAGAGCAACTTTTTAAAAATGAGTTACGAAAAAAGTTTGGAAACGACACAAGCTTTTATAGCCCTAAAGCAATTATTACAAAAGTAATAAAGAACAGTTTTAAGAAAGTTGAAAAGAAATTAATTAACAACTATCTACTTTGTTTTAATGAAAAATTTAAAGACAATTACTTTTTAAATATTATAAAAACTACTAAAGGTTTAAAATATCTTCTTCCAGGATCATTTTGTAATCAAAAAAATATTATTAATTTTCTTACCTTTTGTAAAAAAAATGAAGACAAAAGGGGATACATTAAATTTGATTTTTTCAAAGATATTTTCATAAAGAATAAAGAAAACTTTTTTTTAAAACTTTTTCCTAATTTAAATTATAAATTTATTGAAGACAAAAATTCTATAAATTTTATTATTAATGGAAAATTAGTAAAAATTAAAAACAAGAATAATTTAGTTTTTAATTCACTTTAAGAAAAACATTATATGAATTTAGCTATTTCTAAGTAGACTAAAGTGCGGAGCGTTGGCTAAATCAAATTAAAAAAAATGGCAAATAAAAAAATTCTAGGAATTAAGTATGGAGGTCACGATACCGCTGCAACTTTATTAATAAATGGAAAAATAATTGCTGCTTGTCCGCAGGAAAGATTTTCCTACGATAAGCACAGTAAATTATTTCCATTAGATGCCATTAATGAATGTCTCAAAATAGGTAAATTAAAAATTTCAGATTTAGATGAGATAGCATTTGTGAATGACATCAAGCTTTTATTAAGGGAAATTTATTTTAGACCTGCTTTAGAAGATGATAATAGATTAAATTATGTATTCACAGATCTTGAAAAAATTAAACACGCTTACAATACAGAAAATATTATTAGGAAAAAATTAAATTACAAAGGGAAAATTAAATTTTATAGGCATCATTTGTGCCATGTAGCCAGCGCATACTACCCCAGCGGTTTTAAAAATGCTTTATGTATAAGTATAGATGGACGTGGCGAATATGAAACAGGTATGATTGTTACAGGTAAAAAAGGAAAATTAAAAATTTTAAATAATGAAAATGTTTATCCCCATTCAATTGGATTACTTTATTCTGCAATAACTCACTATTTAGGTTGGAGACATCATTGCGATGAGGGTATTATCATGGGATTAGCTCCTTATGGAAATTATAATCAAATCGTACCAGGAACTAAAAAAACTTATAAAAATTATTTCAGTAAGATATTAATTGAAAATGGAAAACTAGGATACAAAATTAATCCTGAATTAATTGATTTTTATACTGCTAGGGGTAGATGGATAACAGAAAAATTTATTAAAATTTTTGGTAAAAAAAGAGAGTACAAAGATAAAATTACAGCACATCATAAAAATATAGCCGCGGCTCTTCAAAATAGAATTGAGCAAATTATAATAAAGCAACTTAAATTTCTTAAAAGAAAAACTGGTATGAAAAAACTATGTATTGCTGGAGGAGTTGGTCTAAATTGTTCATTAAATGGAAAAATTGAAAGAGAAAAAATATTTGATGAGATTTTCGTACAACCTGCTAGTGGAGATGACGGGTGCACATTGGGAGCGTGTTTGCTTGCCCACAACACTTACAGAAAGAAATCATTTGAGCCTAAAAAAAACTTAAATTCTTATTTAGGTTCAAGATTTAGCAATATTGAGATAATTAAAGCTTTAAAAAAATCTAATTTAAAGTTTACTAAACCTAAAAATTTTAGCAAACTTGTAGCTGATAAAATATTTCATAACAAAATAATAGGTTGGTTTCAGGGAGCTGCAGAATTTGGACCCAGAGCTCTTGGAAATAGATCTATTTTGTGTAAACCTTATCCTCAAAAAATGAAGGACCATCTAAATAATAATGTTAAGTTTAGAGAAAGCTTTAGACCTTTTGCGCCATCGGTACTAGAGGAGTATCAAAAAGAATATTTTGAACTAAAACAAAATAGTCCTCACATGCTTATAGCATGTAAAGTAAAAAAAAATAAAAAAAAATTTATACCAGCCGTTGTACATATTGACGATACTTGTAGAGTTCAAACCGTAAAAAAAAATTTAAATAAAAAATTTTACAATTTAATATCAGATTTTAAGAAAATTTCAGGTATACCTGTTTTGTTAAACACTTCTTTTAATGTCAAAGGTCAACCTATTGTGAATACTCCACAGGAGGCAATTAATTGTTTTAAAAAGACTAAAATTGATGTTCTCGCAATAGGAAACTACATCGTAGAAAAGAAATGAAATTAAAAAAAAAAAAAATTATATATTTTTTTACAGGCAAACGAGGTGGATTTAGTCACTTGATACCAATTTTTAGATTGATCGAAAAAGAAAAAAATATTGATTATAAAATTTTAGCTGGTGATATGCATTTGTCTAAAATTTTTGGAAATACAGTCGATGAAATAAAAAAATATACAAAAAAAATTATTAAACTTAAGAAAGTTGATATTTCAGACTCTAAAAAAAATAGACTAAAAGTAATATCAACTACTATTCAAAGTTTAAGTAACATTTTTACTAAGATCACACCAGACTTTATTTTTTTACTGGGGGATAGAGCTGAGGTACACGGCGCAGCTATTGCCGGTCTTCATTTTAACGTCCCTATTATTCACTTGTATGGTGGTGATATTACTCAAGGAGGAACTGATGAGCCAACTAGGCATGCAATTACTAAACTATCAAATATTCATTTAACATCAACAATAAATAGTTATAAAAATGTTATAGCAATGGGAGAAGAGAAATGGCGAGTTCATAATGTTGGACTATCATCACTTGATTTACTTAAAAAAAATTATTTTCAATCAAAAAAGTACTTAGAAAAAAAATATAGATTAAACTTAAATAAACCATTAATTATTTTGATTCAACACTCTGTCACTTGGCAAGTGAAACAAGCAGCTAAACAAATATACCATACACTCAAATCTATTGATAAATTCAAACAGCAGACAATCGCAGTGTATCCATGTTCGGATCCTGGTTACAAAGATATAATTAATGCTTTGAAAGTTTTTAAAAAAAAATCATATTTTCAACTGTATAATAATATTGACTCAAATGATTTTTATAGTTTATTAAAATATTCTACACTTTTAATTGGTAATTCAAGCAGTGGGATTACTGAGTGTGGGTTTTTTAAAAAACCTGTTATAAATATTGGTATACGCCAAGAAGGCCGCCTATCAGGAAAAAACGTGATAAACGTAAATCATAATTCAAAAAATATATCTCAAGTAATTAAGAAAATATTAGATAAAAAATTTAAGATTCATTCAAAATATAAACTTTATGGTACTGGAGATTCGTCAAAAAAAATTATAAAGATTATAAAAAATTTACCAACTAAACAAAAAATAATTAATAAAAAATTTGTTCAAAATAACTGAATGAAATACGTTAAATAAATTTTAAGATGAAGAAAGTATTAATACTTGGAGGAGATGGATACCTTGGCTGGCCTACTGCAATGCATTTAGCTAAGAAAAATTTTATTGTTCACTTAGTCGATAACTTCTCAAAAAGGACTATTGAAAATGAGAACAGCATTACGCCTTTAAACAAAATAGAGACAATGAAAACGAGGGTAGGACTGTGGAATCAGATAAATAATAAAAAAAAATTGACATTTTCTTTTGGAGATTTACTGAACCATAGGTTTATATATGAGGAACTTAAACGCTTTAAGCCTGATCATATTATTCATTATGCCGAACAACCTTCAGCTCCTTATTCAATGGCAGGGCGGTCGCAAGCTGTTTTTACTCAAAAAAATAACATTATAGGCTCGTTGAATTTATTATTTGGTATAAAAAAAATTTGCCCTAATGCCCATTTACTAAAATTAGGAACAATGGGTGTGTATGGAACACCAAACATAGAAATAGAGGAAGGTTTTTTAAAAATTAAACACAAAGGAAGAAGTGAAAACGCACAATATCCCATGAAGCCTCACAGTTATTATCATTGTTCTAAGGCATCAGACTCGGTGAATTTGTATTTTGCAACAAGAACATGGAAATTGAGAGCCACAGATTTAAATCAGGGGGTTGTTTATGGTATTGATACCCCCCAAACAGTTTTAGAGAATAAATTGAGCACAAGTTTTCACTACGATCACATTTTTGGTACGGTAATTAATAGGTTTATGGTGCAAGCAGCATCTAATATGCCTTTACTTGTATATGGCACAGGCAATCAGACTAGAACTTTCTTAAATATTAATGATACGTTACAATGTGTAGAGCTTGCAATTAAAAATCCTGCAAAAAAAGGTGAATATAAAGTAAGAAATCAATTTACAGAAGTTTTTAGTGTGAAAGAGTTAGCCTTACTAGTGCAAAAAGCTTCGCGTGAGATTGGTATTAAAGCAAAAATTAGGTACATAAATAATCCACGGACAGAAATGAGTCAGCATTACTATAAACCAACCAATAAAAGTTTTTTAAAAATCGGGCTTAAGCCAAAAAAAATTAGTCCCAAATTTATCATAAATAATCTAGAAAAAATTTATAAATTAAGAAAAAATATTGATAAAAAAATTATTATTCCGAAAATAAAATGGAATAATTAATAAAAAATTATTTGACAAATAAAACTAAAATAATTGCTGAAGCAGGGCTTAATCACAATGGTAGTCTAGGCAAAGCAAAAAAATTAGTAAAAATTGCAAAAAATGCAGGCGTTGATTATATTAAATTTCAATTATTTTCATCAGATCATTATATAAATAAAGAATATCCACATAAGTTAAATTATAGAAAAGTTTTTAAAAGATTTAAAGCTCGAGAATTCAGTTTTCAAGAATGGAAAAAAATAATTTCATTTGCTAATAAGAATAAGATTAAAGTTTTTTTTTCTGTATTTGATATTCCAAGTGTAAAATTAAACAGTTTACTAAAAATTAAATTAATAAAGATTCCATCGGGTGAAATCAATAATTACCCTTTATTAAGAGAGATAAACAAAAAAAAATTTAATGTAATCATGTCCACAGGCATGAGTACGGTAGACGAAATTAGTGTTGCTATCAAGATTCTTAAAAACTGTAATATAGAGTTGCTTCATTGTGTTTCTGAATATCCTTTAAAAAAACCTAATTTAAAATCAATTATTTTTTTAAAAAAAAAATTTAATTTAAAAGTAGGTTATTCAGATCATACTTCAGATATATTAACTCCAGCACTTTCAGTAATGATGGGCGCGCACATGGTTGAAAAACATTTTACATATTTTAAAAATCAAAAACTAGGGGATCATAAATTTTCATTATCTGCAAAGGAGCTGAAAGAAATGGTAAAATTTATAAGAATTGCAGAAGTATCTTCAGGAATTGAGGAAAAAAAAGTTACAAAAAAAGAAAAAAAATTAAAGTTTTTTGCCAGAAAGGGTATTTATCTAAATACTGATAAGTTAAAAGGTCAGAAAATAAAAAAAGAAGATCTATCAGTTCTTAGACCAGAAGGTCAAACCTCGGTAGATGAAATAGATAAAATTATTAATAAAGTTTTAAAAAAAAATTTAAAAAAAAATCAATCGATTAAAAAAAAATTTTTGAAAACTACTTAACAAAAATATTATGAAAATTATAATTTTAGCCGGAGGGTTAGGCACTAGACTTGCGGAATATACCAAAACTTTACCAAAACCCATGGTAAAAATTGGTGGAAAACCAATTATACTTCGTATCATAAATATTTATAAAAAATTTGGTTACAAAAATTTTTATATAGCTGTGGGATATAAAGGAAATGTAATAAGAAAATATTTTAAAAAAGAAAAAATATCAAATGTGAATATAAAAATAATCGAGACAGGCAGGAATACTATGACCGGGGGTAGAATTAAAAGATTAAAAAAATATATAGGAAACGAAACATTTATGCTTACATATGGTGACGGCATAGCAAATATAAACTTAAGAAAATTAGTAAATTTTCACAAAAAAAATAAAAAAATGGTTACCTTAACTGCTGTTAGACCTCCAGCAAGATTTGGTGCATTAAAAATAAAAGGAAACAAAGTACAATTTTTTAAAGAAAAATCAAAACTTGATGAAGGGTGGATAAATGGTGGTTTTTTTGTAATGGAGGGAAAGTTTTTAAATTTTATAAAAGGGGATAAAACTTATTTGGAAAGAGAACCACTAGAAAGGGTAACTAATATCAAACAACTTGTAGCTTATAAGCATTCAGGTTTTTGGCAATGTATGGATACAATAAGAGATAAAAAAATCTTAGAGGAAGCAATTAAAAATAAAAAAATAAAAATTTGAAAAAAAAAATTTTAATTTTGGGTGGAACTGGCTTTTTAGGTTTTAATATTATCAAAAAACTTATAAAATTCAATTATGACATTACTTCGATGTCAACTAAGAAAAGTACATTAAATGAATTTAAAAAAGTAAAATACATTTACTGTGACATAAGAAATTTAAAAAAATTAAAAAAAAAATTAAAAAATAATTTTGATTTTTTAATAAACCTTTCTGGTAATATTGATCATAGTAACAAAAAAATGGTTAAAGATGTTCACTATTTAGGGGTTAAAAATTTAATAGAATGTATAAATACGAAAAAATTAAAACTTTTTATTCAAGTAGGAACTAGTTTAGAATATGGTAAAGCTCCATCACCGCACAAGGAAAACTTAATTTGCAAACCTGTTTCATATTATGGAAAATATAAAAATTTATCATCAGAATTAGTAAAAAACAATTTTGATAATTATATTATATTAAGGCCATATCAAATTTATGGAGCAAATCAAAAAACAGATAGATTGATACCTTCCGTAATTGTAGACTGTTTAAGAGGTAAAAAATTTAGTTGTTCAGACGGAACTCAATTAAGGGATTTTCTTCATATAGATGATTTTACTGATTTAATAATAAAAATTATAAAAAACAAAAATATAAAATCTGATGTTTATAATGTAGGAATGGGAAAACCATATAAAGTTAAAACTGTTATAAATTTGATAAGATCGATTATAGGAAAAGGGAAACCTCTTTTTGGAAAAAAAAGAATGAGAAAAGATGAAATAATGAAATTATATCCTAATATTTCAAAATTAAAAAAAAATTTAAATTGGAAACCTAAAATTGGTTTAATTAAGGGAATTAAAAAAACTATCAAAAGTTATGAGAGTTCAATTATTTAATAGTATTCAAATAAACTTTTCACTAACTATTTTTATTGCATATTTGATTTTAATGGGCGTGTAGTTCAGTGGTAGAACGCTACGTTGACATCGTAGAGGTCATAAGTTCAATTCTTATCACGCCCACCAAAAATATAATTATCTATTCCAAAATCTAAAATTATGTTAAAAAACAGTAGTCAAATGATTACCACATTAAACTAAAATGAATAGTTTAGTAAAATCTGAATATTTAAAAAATGGTTTTTATGTAACTAAACCATTAATTGATGAAAAATATATTACCTCTTTGAGAAAAGAACTTGAAAAAGAGTTCGAAAGTCATGAGGATGTTGTAAGTATTAACATTACAGATTTTAAAAATTCAGAGCTCATAAAAAAGATTATTCAATTAATTAATTCTGATCAAATTCAAGATACAGTTAATAATCTACAGGTTATTAGTCAAAAAAAAATATCTTTATTGCCTATACTAGAGGTTCATAAAAACTATCATGTGAATTTAAGAGAATTTCTTGGATGGCATAGAGATGCTGGTGGTGAAATGCGTTATAAATATTGCAGCGACATATTAAAAAAAAAAGATTATATTTTTTCAAAAGTAGGTATCTATCTTCAAAATAACAGTGAGTATGGCGGTTCTATAGATATCGTTCAAAAATCACACAAAAACTTTTCAAATCTAACAGTTTTGATTAGAAAAATTAAAAATATTCCTCTGAGACTAGTTATGTTGTTACATAAGTATTTAAATAAATTGTATCTAATGATCCCTGAGAGTTTTTTTATGTATTTCATAAACGCTAAAACTTTACATCCCGAAAGAGGATCAGCAGTTTTTTTTGACAGTAGATTAATACACAGAGGTAGCCCTATATCAAAAAATAAAATAAAAGAAATTAAATATCTTAAAGGCAAATTCAAAGCAATTTTACCTAAAGATAAAGATAAATATTCTATTTATTTCCAACTCGGCTCTACTGAATCAGTCGATTCTTATATGTATGATAGGTTGAGTAGAGAAGGAAATTCAAACGAGCTTAATATTTGGTTAAAACAAATTAAAATTATCGAAAAATACGACAAACAACTTTCAAGTCAAATGAGCCAAACATTACGCTCTGTTAAAGAAAAGTATAAAGATTTTCTTAATAATAAGTAGTTTCACAAATTTATAACCATTAATTAAGATATTTATGAAAAAAAAAAAATTAATAATTATATGGGATGTAATTTTTAGAGAATTCGACTATCACAGACTTGAATTAGAAAAGTTATCAAAGTTTATAGATATCGAAATTCATGAGATGAACCAAATTTTTAATCCGCTATATGCAAAAGTTTATCAAGATAAAAGTAATAGAAAAATTATCAAAAGATATAAAAGTTATAAAAAATGGAAAAACGATTTTGAAAAACTTATAAAAATTCAAAATATTTGGATATTAATTCAAAATAATGGAAATAATTTTATTAAATTTTATCTTAATTTATTTTTAACTAGAAAGAATATAAAAGTAATTTATATTTCTAATAACACTGTAAGAGAAGCCATACATCCTACTGAGTTTAACTTAGCTTCTATTATTAATAAATTAAAAAACAAACCAAGTATAAAGCTTATATATTATTTTTTTTCAAGTAGATTTTTTTCTTTATTGAATAAATTATTTATAAAACCAAATTTTATAATCGCTAATTCGCTTTATGATTATAATTATAGGAAAAAAAATAAAAATAAAATTACGAAAATATTAAAAGGAAATTCCTTTGATTACTCAAATTATATCACCTATCGATCAAATAAATTTAATTATAAATTTAAAAAAAATTTTTCTGTTTTTATTGACTCCTCTGGACCAAGAGGTATTGATGAACATGCATTTCAAAGCAACATAAAAACACACAGCCCAGAAAAATGGTTTCCAAGTGCTAATAGATTTTTTGATTTTTTAGAGAAAAATTTTCAGACAAGAATAAAAATATGTCCACATCCTAAAAGAAGAACTTCAAAATACTCCAAAGATTTTCATGGTCGAGAAAATATTCAAAATAATTTATTACATATGGTCAAAAATTCTAAAATTGTTGTCTCAAAAGGTTCAACAGGTTTAATTTATGCTGTTGTATTTCGAAAACCTATTCTTTTAATTTATTCTAATGAGATGTTAAGACACAAAAGCTATATGAGAAATAACGTAAATTCTTTTTCCAAAGATCTCAATTTATCACCTATAAATATCGACGAAAATTACAATAAAGATTTTATTGAAAAGAGATTAACAATAAATGAAAAAGCAAGAAAAAATTATTTAAAAACATATGCCACTGCTCGAACTGACTCTAAGCCTAATTATAAAATCTTGATTGAAATTTTAAAAGGTAAATATAATTGAAAAATAAAATAAAAATTGTTGGCTTTATTCCTTCAAGAATTGAATCAAAAAGAATTTACCAAAAGCCATTGGTAAAAATTGATGGTTTACCGATAATTATTCACACTATGAAAAGGGCAATGCTTTCAAAAAATCTTCATGATTTATATGTCTGCACAAATAGTAAAAAAATAGCAAACCTAGTCACTAGACATGGAGGAAAGTATATTATGACATCCTCAAAACACAGGAATGGAAGCGAGAGAATAGGTGAAGCAATTAAAAAAATTCAATGTGACTACGCTATTGATATTCAGGGAGATGAACCAATGGTGATGCCAAAAGATATAGATAAAGTAGTGAATTTTCATTTAAAAAATAATCTTTTTGATATCGTGGTTCCCTATGTTCACACTGAAATGAAAAATAATAAACATGCAGTTAAAATTATATCTAATCCAAAAGGCAAAATTCTTTATTTCAGTAGATCATTGTGTCCGTATCCCTATAATAAAAAAAAAATCAATTTAAAAAAACATCTTTCAATAGTTTCATTTAAAAAGAAAAGTCTTTTAAAATTTATAAATTATAAACCAGGAGACTTAGAAATAACTGAGGGCATTGAATTAATGCGTGCGTTGGAAAATGATTTAGAAATTGGTACTTTTCGTTTAAAAGGTGAGTCTATGGCAATTGATATCAGAGAGGATATTATTAAAGTTAAGCGCGCTATTAAAAATGATCCAATCAGAAGATTGTATTAAAAAATATGTTTATTTCAAATTTTAAGAAAAAAGTTTTAATAAATAAAAACATTCTTATTTCAGGAGTTGGAAAAGGTCTTGGGAGGGACATGATGTATAGATGTGTAGATAATGGAGCATTTGTATTTGGTTTTACTAAATCAAAAAAAGACATCAAAAGTATAAAATTTAATTATTCAAAAAATATAAAAATATTCATCGGGGATGCTACTAACGAAAAATTTATTAAAAAATTATTTAAATATTTTTCAGAAAAAAAAATTGTTTTAGATGGACTAATTAATAATGCAGGTCGCAGACAAAGAAAATCCTTTATTGACTTTAAAAGCAAGGATATAAAAGAAATAATGAATGTGAATTTTATTTCTCCTTTTTTACTAACACAAAAATTTGTAAATCAATTAAAAAAAGAGAAAAAAGGTTCAATAATTAATATAGGTTCGATTGTTGGAGAATTTCCATTTTCTGACCTGGTTGGGTATGCTAGTTCAAAATCTGCAATTTCAGGCTTTACAAAAAGTTTGTCTTTAGAACTTTCAAGCAAAGGATACAAAACAAGAGTAAATTGTATAAATCCAGGTTTTACTAAAACTTCTTATTTTAAAAAATTTCGTAAAAACAAAAGATTATATTCTTGGACGATCAAAAAAATTGCAGCTAAAAGATGGGGGGACCCAGAGGAAATAAGTAGGCTTGCTATCTTTTTATTGTCAAATCGATCATCTTATATTAATGGTCAAACAATAAATATTGACGGTGGATGGAAATCATAATGAGACAAAAAGTTTTAGCTCTAATCCCAACTAGATTAAATTCTGTAAGGCTTCCAGCAAAAGCACTTCTTCCTATCAATAATATACCTCTTGTAATGCATGTATATAAAAGAGCTTTATTAGCTAAAAAGGTGGATGAAGCAATTATTTGCTGCGATGATAAAAAAATTTTAAATGTTGTTAAAAAATATGGAGCAAAAGCTTTAATAACTTCAAAACATCACTCAAATGGTACTGACAGAATATGTGAAGCTTTTAACAAAATTAAAAATAAAGAGAAATTTAAATTAGTTGTAAATATTCAAGGTGACGAGCCTTTAGTTAGCCCAAACCATATTAATAAAACAATCGAATTTCATGAAAAAAATCTTAAAAGCGATATTATACTTCCTAATATCAAAGTTAGAGCAACAAATAATACGAATATTGTTAAAATCGTTACGAATAAAAAAAACGATGTTTTATATATATCGAGAGCAAATGTGCCTTTTGAATTTAAAGATAAAGTGAAATTCTTTAAAAAACATTTATCGATTGTCTCATTTAAACCAAACTCTTTAATGACCTATGGTAAATCTAAAATAAGTGATTTAGAAAAAATTGAGGATCTAGATCTTTTAAGGGCTATTGATATAGGTTTAAAAATTAAAACAATAAATCTTAAAGGGGATAGTTTTTCGATTGATATTTTTGAAGATTATAAAAAAGCTAAAATTCAAATCACAAAAGATAGGTACTTTAAATTTTACAGGTAGTTAAAAAGCTTCAATTTTTGAAGATTTATATCAATGATACGTTATAAAATAAATAATATTGAGCATAGCGTTAATTTTTGTAAGTTTGAAAACTTGGGTCCACTTTCAAATTCTCTTGAAAAAATCAATTCTGATAAAAATGTTTTATTAATTTACGATAATAAAATTGATAACAAAATTTTGAAAAATATTTTTTACGAGCTTAAATTATCTGGGTGTAAAGTTTTTAGCTTAAAAAGTACTGGAGACAAGATAAATAAAAACGAAAAATTTTTATTTCAAATTCTTAATTTTTTAATAAAAAATAAATTTACAAAGAAATCAGTAGTAATTTCTTTTGGAGGTGGTGTAATTGGTGATGTCGCTGCGCTTGCTAGTAGTTTATATTTAAGAGGAACAATATACTTCAGCATTCCAAGCACAATGACAGCTATAGTTGATAGCTGTGTGGGTGGAAAAACTGGAATAAATTATAAAGGTATTATTAACTCTATTGGAACATATTATCATCCAAAAAAAGTTTTTATATTAGAGGAGGTTATAACATCTTTGCCCCAAAGAGAATTTATTGCAGGTCTAGCGGAGGTGATTAAATGTGGATTAATAGACAACAAAAAAATTTTAATATTTTTGAAAAAAAATAAAAACTCTATACTTAATAGGAGTTACAATCATATTTCAAAACTTTGTGAAATGACGATAAATTCGAAAATTAAATTTTTTAGATCTGATGTTTATGAAAATAATAATAGATTGTCCTTAAATTTCGGCCATACTTTTGCGCATGCTATAGAGATGGCTTTAGAGAATGAATTAAAAAAAGATTATATAAGACATGGCGAAGCAGTAGCTTTAGGTATATTATGTGAAATATATTACTCAAACAAAAAAAAGAGTAAACTTTTTAATTTTGCTGAAAGTTTATTTGCTCTTTATGGGCTACCTACTTCTTTAAAAATAAAGAATTTAAATATAAATAATATAAAGCTGGTTGAAAATATTTATAAAAACATTTTTTTAGATAAAAAAAAGATTAATCAATATCCAAGATATATTTCTTTAAAAAATCAAGGAAAACCTGTTATCAACGAGATAAAGGATTTTGATTTTATTAATGACACAATATTAAAGGTACTTTTAAATTAAATGACAAAAAGATCAGATCTAAAATTTTTTGACCCGCAAATAGAAATAAAAGAAAAGGCTGTTGCAGAAAGACTGCAGTTTTTACCTAATAGCCAGACACCCTTGCCTTCAGAGGTAGAGATAAGCGAGTCCGGGATGTGTAATAGAAAATGCTCTTTTTGTCCAAGAAGTGATCCAAATTATTTACATAAAAATGAATTCATAAGCTTTGATTTACACAAAAAATTATGTGATGAGCTTAGTCACTTAAATTTTTCAGGAATAATAATTTATTCAGGTTTCGTTGAGCCAATGCTAGACAAAAATATTTACAAATTAGTAAATTATGCAAAAACAGTTCTTCCAAAAGCAAGAATAGAAATGATTTCTAATGGCGATGTTTTGAATGAAAAGAGATTAAAAAAACTTTACGACTCAGGTTTAGACAGGCTTCAAATCAGCTTATACGATGGAGAGGAACAGCATTATAGCTTTGTAAAATTGGGAAAAAAACTAAATCTAAGTAACAAAAATTATGTTTTGAGAGCTAGGTATTTACCTGAGGAAAAAAATTTTGGTATCACACTTAGCAATCGGGGCGGTATGTTAAAAGATGCTGGTTACAAAATCATGCCGATGAAAAAAAAATTAGAAAAAAAATGCTTTTATCCGAGTTATAAATTTTTCTTAGATTATAATGGAGATGTTCTTATGTGTTCCCATGATTGGGGTAAAAAAAATATTTTAGGTAATCTTAAAAAAGAAACTTTTTTGGATATTTGGCTATCTAAAAAATCACAATCTGCTAGAGACAAACTTAATAATGGAGATAGGTCTATCAGTCCTTGTAACATTTGTGATGTAAATGGAGATCTAATAGGAAAAAAGCACCATGAGGCCTGGAAAAAATTAAAAAGTTAAATGAAAACGAATAGAAAAGTTATTATTCTGGGGGCAAGCTCTGATATTGGATTGAGTATTATGAAAATATACTCCAAAAAGAATTATGAAATTATTGCACATTACAATACCGGAAATAAATTTTTTTTTAATTTTTTAAAAAATAATAAAAATATAACAAAAATAAAATTCAATTTTTTGACCTCCATAAAAAAAATTGAAACATTTTTTAAAAAAAAAATATTTAAAAACTGTAGTATACTTATAAATGCTTCAGGCTTAATAAAAGAGTTAAAATTTTCGGAAACTAAACTTGACGATTTAATTGATATTTTAAAGGTGAATTTTTATCCTGGATTTTTACTTACACAATCTCTTGGAAATGAAATGAATAAAAAAAAATGGGGTCGAGTCGTAAATTTGGGATCAATAGGTGTTAAATTCGGAGGTGGATTAAATAATTTTCCGTATTCGTTTTCTAAACATGCTTTGGAATTTTTTCCAAGTGAGACAAAAGAATGGACTAAAAACAATGTTTTAATAAATACTATTAGAGTAGGTGCTACTCAGACAAAACTTCATTCAAAACTTCCATCAAAAAATCTTAAGAAAAGAGTAAAAATGATACCTATGGGAAGAATGGCCTCTACGGAAGAAATTGCAGAATTCGTTTATTTTTTAGCTTCTGATGAGAACACTTATATATCAAACCAAGTTCTTTCTATTTCAGGGGGAGAATAAGTGGTGTTGAATGAATAGCGTTCAATTAGATTTACTAAAAAACTCAAAAAAATTTCTAAATTCTTTTAAAAATAAAAATTTTTTACCTTTTAAAGATTCTGTTTTTTATTTGGCAACTTATTCAAATTTTATTGGATCAAATATTTTAAATTCTATAATAAAATTTAGTCACAAAAATTTATTATCAAGATTTATAATTAATTTAAAAGATATACTTTTTTCTCTTAATTACATAAATTATAAAATGATAACTCCAAGAAAGATTTCAGCTTATAATAATATTATCTTAACATGGGCCTTTGAAAATAATTTTAATAAAGATAATTCACTCTCTGATAGATATTTTAATATTCAGTCTAATGATCTAAAAAAAACATTATGGTTTGTAATTTATTTAGGGAAAAAAAATCCAAAAAAAATTTTAAAAAATATGGTTTTATTAAAACCAGTTACAAAAAAAAGTTTTAACATTTTTCACATAATAAAAATCTTATGTAAAAATCTGCCGTTTTTATTCAGAGATTTTAATTATTTTTTGACTTTAAGTTCAAATCACAACTTTTTTGCAAAAATTTTAATAAAAGAAATTAAACCACATTTAAGAGCTGATGTTAACAAAATTATAATGCCTTATGAAGGTCAACCTTTTCAAAATAGACTTATTCATTTTTTAAGCAAAAAATATAAAAAAATAAAAACTATTGGTTATATTCATTCACCACCATTAGCGGTACCCGCAAATTTTATTTATAAAAGCAATAGTCCTAATCAAATAATTTTAAATGGCAAAGACCAATTACACTGTTTTACTAAAATTTTGGGCTGGAGAAAATCAAAAGTAAAGTTATTACCTTCTTTTAGATTTATAAAATCGAATAAAAAATTTAAAAAAACAATTTTTTTACCATTAACTATTCAAAACTCTGATTTGCTTTTGGATGCAATAAAATATTTGTGTGATGAAGATTTTATTAATTTAAATAATTATAAAGTTAAAAATCATCCTGCTGCATTCGAGTCTATAAATAATATAAATTTTATGAAAAAAATAAAGACGCTTACCCAAAAATATGAAAATAAAAAAAAAAATAACAAAAATAGTTATTCAATTTTCATTGGAAATTCAGGTGGTATAATAGAAGCCTTAGAAGGAGGTGCAAAAGTAATTCAAATTTGTGAACACCCAGTATTTGATATTTACACTGATGATATATGGCCAAGTATTCTCTCTAAAAAAATAAAAGATAGAATTATGATTTATCAATTAAAAAAAAAGGGAAACCTCATAAAATTTGGCGGAAAGAGCAATAATATTAAAAAATTTTTATTTAAATTATGAGCATTAAGATTATAGAAAACTTTTTTGAAAAAGAAGATTTTCAAGAGCTGATATCTTTGGAGTTAGTAAATATTAAACGTAATGAATTGAAGGTTTATCACAATCAAATTGATAAAAATTTAAATGTAAAAGCTGATTGTCTAAAACCAGAATTTTTAAAAAAATTACATCAGAAATATCATAAAAAAGCTATTGATTTATTAAATGAGTTAAATCCAGAAAAAATAAATTTATATGATTTCTCTGAGTTTCATATAATAGAAACCGGAGCAAATTATGAATTTCCAATTCATGATGATACACCAAACAAGCTATTAAGTGGAGTTATTTACCTAAAGCCAGAAAAAAATTCAGGGACTATATTTTATAAAAATAAAAAAGGAGAGGGAAAAAATTCTATAGATTGGAAAATAAATAGAGGAGTATTTTTTTCTAGGAGGGAGAATGAAACCTGGCACTCATATAAGGGTGACGGAAAATCAAATAGAATAGTAATGGTATATAATTTAATGACTACGAGAATAAAAAAAGTTTATGAAATTGAAAAGAGAAGCTATGTTTTAGGTCAACTTAGATACAAGATAAATCCATATTTATATAAATATTTTAAATTTACAATTTAACTTTACAACAAATTAAATTAATAATGAATGAAGATAAGCCATTAGTAAGCATTATTATGAACTGCCATAATGGTGAAAAATATCTTGAAGAAAGTTTAAAAAGTGTTTTAGCCCAAACTTACAAAAATTGGGAATTAATTTTTTGGGATAATGTCTCTTCAGATAATAGTAAAGATTTGATAAGCAAATATTTAGATAAGAGAATAAAATATTTTTATTCAAAAAATTTTTATAAATTATATAAATCTAGAAATTTAGCCATAGAAAATGCCTCAGGAAAATTTATTTCCTTTCTTGATACCGATGACATTTGGGAAAAAGATAAAATTGAAAAGCAAATAAATTTTTTCAATCAACATACAGAATATGAAATAGTTTATTCTAATTATTTTGTTTATGATCAAATAAAAAAAAAAAAATATATTCAATTTAAAAATAGATTAGCAAGTGGAATAATTTTCAATGATCTGATAAAAAATTATACTGTCGGAATCGTAACAGTTTGCCTTAAAAGAAAAATATTTGATAGTTATTCGTTTAATAGTAATTTAGATATAATTGGTGATTTTGATTTATTTTTAAGATTAAGTGAAAAAAAAAAAATTGGATATATTCATGATCCACTTGCAACCTATAGAATTCATCAGACAAATATGTCAAAAAAGAAGGTAAATTTACATATTAATGAAATGAAAAATTGGATTAAAGAAAAAAAACTTGTTTTTGAGAACCCATCAAAATTGAGATATTTAAATTTTCAACTATTTAAGCTTAAGCTTAAAAACTTCTTAAATATTTTTTAACTTAATAAAATTCAGGCTAAAAATTAAATTTTTCTTGATGTTGATGTGAAATAATTTCAAAATCTTCTATTCTCTCATTTTTTCAAAAAAAGAGCTGTATTTCACCTATTTACATACTGAATTAAAAATAATATAAAACTTTGCCTGGTAATTTTTGCGAAGGGGCCACACCCGATCCCATTCCGAACTCGGAAGTTAAGTCCTTCAGCGCCGATGGTACTTTGTCTTAAGATATGGGAGAGTAGGACGTTGCCAGGCTTTAAACTTATGAAAATTGCTAGCTCACTTAAATCACTAAAAAAAAGAGATCTTAACTCTAAACTAGTTAAGCGTAGAGGAAAACTTTACGTCATAAATAAAAAAAATCCAAAATTCAAAGCTCGTCAAGGCTAAGGATGAGTGAAAACGATTTTAAAAAAACTTACAGCGGCTTTACAAAGTTCGTATTGTGGGGAACAATAGTAGTCATTGCAATATTAGTAATATTAGCAATAACTTTATTATAAAATCAAATTAAATAAAATGATAGTTGGTTCAATTAAAGAAAATACAACATTAGAAAAAAGAATTTCAATCACCCCAGAGTCTGCAAAAAATATTATCGGACTTGGACTAAAAGTATGTGTTGAAAAAGGATATGCACTTCATCTTGGAATTGAAGATAATATATTTAAAGATATTGGAGTTGAGGTAAAAGAGTCGTCAAAAGAAATATTCAACTCTAGTGATTTGATAACAAAAGTTAATTGTCCCTCTGAAGATGAAATTAGTATTTTTAAAGAAAATACTATTTTAATCGGAATGCTTAATCCTTCAAAAAATAAAAACCAAATAGATCAAATTATAAAAAAAAAAATTAAACCTTTTTCATTAGAATTATTACCTAGAATTACCAGAGCTCAATCAATGGACGTTTTATCTTCCCAATCTAATTTGGCTGGATACAGAGCGGTTGTTGACTGTGTTGCTGAATTTGAAAAAGCCGTGCCTATGATGATGACAGCAGCAGGAACTGTGCCAGCTGCTAAAGTTTTAGTAATTGGAGCAGGTGTAGCAGGTTTACAAGCTATAGCAACTGCTAAAAGGTTAGGCGCAATTGTTTCTGCAACAGATGTAAGAGCTGCATCAAAAGAGCAAGTTGAAAGCTTGGGTGGAAAATTTTTAACAGTTGAGCAAAATGAAGATATGGAAACTACTGGTGGTTACGCAAAGGAAACATCAGATGAATATAAAAAAAAACAAGCAGAAATGATGAAAGAAGCACTTAAAAAAAATGATATAGTAATATGTACAGCATTAATCCCCGGAAAACCTGCTCCAAGAATATTAACCGAGGATTTAGTAAAACTTATGAAACCTGGATCTATTGTTTATGATTTAGCAGCAGAACAAGGAGGAAACTCTGCATTTTCAGAAGCAGGCAAGATTAATTCAGTTAATGGGGTAAAGATAATAGGTGTTAAAAGTTTGATGAATAGCTTACCACTTACTGCTTCGAGCTTGTATGCTAAAAATTTATTTAGTTTCATACGTAACCTGTATAGTAAAGAGAAGAAAGATTTTGATATTAATTTAGAGGACGAAATAATAGATAAATCATTAATTAAAAAAGTTTAATTATGGAAATAGATCCTTTTATATTCAGATTAAGTATTTTTATTTTATCAATTTTTATTGGTTACTATGTTGTATGGAGTGTTACTCCATCTCTTCATACCCCGTTAATGTCAGTTACTAATGCAATCTCATCAGTTATTATTGTAGGCGCTATTATCGCAGCTTTAGCAGGAACCTCCGAGAGTATTTTTAATACGTCAAGTATCTTTGGATTTATAGCAATTATTTTAGCAGCAATAAATATTTTTGGAGGTTTCTTAGTGACTCAAAGAATGCTTCAAATGTACAAAAAAAAGAAAGATAAAAAGAAATGATCTCAGCTAATCTAGCAGCAATTTTTTATTTAGTTTCTGGAATATTATTTATTCTTGCGCTTAGAGGATTATCATCACCAGATACATCTAGACAAGGAAACTACTTTGGAATTGCTGGAATGATAATCGCAATTGTAGTGACATTCTTATCAATTGGAAATTTTTCAACATCGTTAGTCTATGTAATAATGTTTTTAGTTATCGGTGGAGCAATCGGCGCTTTTATAGCTTTTAAAATTCCGATGACTGCAATGCCAGAGTTAGTAGCTGGTTTTCATAGTTTAGTAGGTTTAGCGGCAGTTTTTGTAGCGATTGCAGCTTTTTTAAATCCCGCGGCTTTTAATCTAGGAAATGTCGGTGATATAAAATTAGCGAGCCTAATTGAAATGTCTATTGGGGCGGCAGTAGGGGCGATAACTTTTTCAGGTTCTATAATAGCTTTTTTAAAGTTAAGAGGAATAATGTCTGGCGCTCCTATCACATTTAGTGGTCAACATATTTTAAATTTGATACTTGGAATAGGTATTTTTGTTTTAATTTTTTATCTATGTAAAACTCAGTCTACAAATATTTTTTGGACTGTAATTATTATCTCATTTTTTGTCGGAGTTTTATTAATTATCCCTATAGGAGGAGCAGATATGCCTGTAGTAATTTCGATGCTTAATTCCTATTCTGGGTGGGCTGCAGCTGGAATAGGTTTTACATTAGAAAATACTGCTTTAATTATAACAGGTGCGCTTGTCGGATCCTCAGGAGCAATACTTTCATATATAATGTGTAAAGCCATGAATAGGTCTTTTGTAAGTGTAATTCTAGGTGGTTTTGGAGCAGATAATTCTGCAGATGATAAAAAAGAAAAAAAAGATCAAAAGCCAGTTAAAAGTGGTAACGCAGAGGACGCAGCTTTTTTAATGAAAAATGCCTCATCTGTAATTATAGTCCCAGGGTACGGTATGGCCGTAGCCCAAGCTCAACACGCTCTTCGAGAGATGGTAGACAAATTAAAAAAAAACGACATAAAAGTTACTTACGCTATACACCCTGTAGCTGGAAGAATGCCTGGTCATATGAATGTTTTATTAGCTGAAGCAAATGTTCCTTATGATGAAGTTTTTGAATTGGAGGATATAAATAACGATTTTGCTAATTCTGATGTTGCATTTGTAATTGGAGCAAATGATGTAACAAATCCTGTAGCTAAAACAGATCCAAAAAGTCCAATATTTGGAATGCCTGTGCTTGACGTTGAAAAATGTAAATCTGTTTTATTTGTTAAAAGAAGTTTATCACCAGGGTATGCCGGTATAGATAATGAACTCTTTTATAAAGATAATACTTTAATGTTGTTTGCAGATGCAAAAAAGATGACAGAAGACATAGTTAAAAATTTAGACTAATGAAAACGAAAATCTTTTGTGACATTGCTGACTATAAGACAATTAAATTTTTTAATAATAAGTCTTTAGTTGACGGCTTCACAACTAATCCAAGTTTAATGCGATTAGCTGGAGCTAAAAATTATAAACAGTATTCTCTTAAAATTTTGAAGATTTGTAAAAAAAAACCTATTTCTTTTGAAGTGTTTGCAGATAATTTTAAAGATATGCTAAAACAAGCTTACGAAATTAATTCTTGGGGTAAAAATGTTTACGTAAAAATTCCAGTTGTAAATTCTAAAGGAGCATTTACAGGTCCGGTAATCAAAGAATTAAGCGATAAAGGCATTAAACTCAACATTACTGCAGTTTACACATTTGAACAAACTAAAAAGATTTTTAAAAAATTAAATAAAAAAACTAGATCAATAATTTCAATATTTGCTGGCAGAATGGCTGATAAAGGCAAAGACCCTCTTCCAATATTTAAAAAAAGTATCTCTTTAACTAAGAAAAATAAAAATATTGAAATTCTTTGGGCTAGTACAAGAGAAGCTTACAACTTTATTCAGGCAAAACAATTAAATTGTAATATAATTACAATGCCACCAAAAGTAATTAATCAAATTTCAGGATTTGGTAAGAGTTTCAAATCTATGACACTCGATACTGTTAAAGGTTTTCTAACTGATAGTAAAAAATCAAAATTTAAGATTTAAGAATTTTTTAATTTTTCAAAAATTCCTACAAATTTTCTGGTATTTTCTGAACTATTAGTTTTAGCATCAAGTCTCTTAAAAATAAAATCTAATTTAATTATTTTCAACTTTTCAAGTTCATTTAAAGTTTCATAGGATGCTATTGAATTATACATTCTATCAGAATTTTTTTGGTTTAAATTCGGAAAAACATCATCGCAAATAATTATTCCACTTTTTTCGATAAGATTTAGAGAATTAATAATATCTATACATACATGTGGATATCCATGAGCACCATCTATCCAAATTAGATCATATTTTTTTTATGATTTATTAGTTGAAGAGAATTTATTTCAAAAAAATTAATTTTCTGATTTTTTGACAAGGTATTTTGTCTATCACTTAAAAATTTATTTATTGAATTTTTACGATTATAATAGTTTTTAAAGCTATCATCATCTGAACTTAAATCAATTGTGTCTATTTCAGCATCAGGAAATAACTTTGATAATATTAATGCATTGACTCCATCAAAAGTACCAATTTCCAAAATATTTTTAATTGCGGTGTTTTCTTTAATTGAAATTGATGAAAGTAGAACTTCATGTTCAGAGGACATTTGCCTACTTTGAATTATATTCAGCTCATTTTTAATTAAATTTAGTTTTTTAATACCTTCAAGTCTATTTAATCCTAATTTATTGAAAATTTTGTTCTGCCTATCCTGAAAATATTTTAGATCATAACTTTTAATTTTAAAGTAAAGACTAATTTTATTAAATACCTTTGAAGGTATTTTATGAGGTTTTAAAATATTATTAACTATTTTTTTTAAAATCACACTATTACTAACCTAAGAAGCCTTTGACCTTGACTGTCTTTTTCTTTCATGTGGATTCAAAGTTAACTTTCTCAATCTACATGATTTTGGTGTTATTTCTAAAGCTTCATCAGTATTAAGCATACTTAATTGTTCAGCTATTGCCATCTTTCTTACTGGTGTTAAAACTACATTTTCATCAGTTCCTTGTGTTCTCATATTTGTAAGTTTCTTCCCTTTTAAAACATTAATTTCCAAGTCACCACTTTTTGAAGAAAGGCCTACTATCATCCCCTCGTAGACTGGATCATTATGTGTCACAAACATTTCACCTCGAGCTTGTAAATTGAAAATAGCGAAGGCAACTGCTTTACCATTTTCCATAGAAATTAAAGCACCGTTTCTTCTTCCCTCCATATCTCCGGTATATTCTCCATAAGAGTGAAAAATTCTATTTATTACACCAGTACCTTTTGTTAATGTTAAAAATCTACTTGTGTAACCCATTAATCCCCTAGTTGGTGCATGAAAAACTAATCTTTTTTTATTTTTTCCAGTATCTTTAAGATCAATTAATTTACCTTTCCTTCTATTCATCGAGTCTATAATTCTTGATGAAAACTCTTCATCTAAATCCATTGTAATTTCTTCTATTGGCTCCATTTTGTTACCTTTATCATCTTTTCTAATTAAAACTTTAGGCGGGCTAACAGTCATTTCAAAACCCTCTCTTCTCATTTGTGTTAAAAGGATCTCTAACATCAATTCACCTCTACCACTTATAACGAAAGCATCTTTATTTTCATTTTCTTCAAAGTTAATCCCAACGTTGTTTTCAGCTTCCAAAATTAATCGATCCCTTATTTGAGTGCTTGTTAATTTATTTCCTTCCGTCCCTGCTAAAGGAGAACTATTTACGGTAATTGTTATTGACATGGTAGGAGGGTCAATAGGGGTTGCATTGATTGGATCGTTTATTTCTAAATCACAAATTGTATCAGCAACGTTAGCTTTTTCTAACCCTGCAATAATTACTATATCTCCAGCCTCACCTTGTTCAATAGGAACTTTTTTTGTTCCTTCATATCTAAATATCTTTGTTAGTCTTCCTTCATCAACTTTTTTTCCACTTAGATCTATTGCTTTAATTTGCTGATTTGCTTTTGCAGTCCCTTGAGTAATTCTTCCTACTAAGCTTCTTCCTAAAAAACTGTCGGCATAAAGAAGTGTAGAAAGCATTGCGAATGGTTTTGTTTTATCAAAAGGCGATGGTTTAACATGTTCAATTATTAAATTTAATAAGGGTTGTAAATTTTCTCTTGGACCATCTATTTCTTTAGATGCCCAGCCAGATCTTCCGCTTGCGTATAACACTGGAAAGTCTAATTGCTCTTCATTTGCATCAAGACTAACAAATAAGTCAAATGTTTCATCTAATACTTCATTTGCTCTTTGATCCTGTTTATCAAGCTTATTAATTACTACAATTGGTTTTAAACCTTGTTTCAAAGCTTTAGATAATACAAATTTCGTTTGTGGCATTACTCCTTCGGCTGAGTCAATTAGCAATAAAGCTCCATCAGCCATATGTAATACTCTTTCAACCTCTGCTGCAAAATCTCTGTGTCCAGGAGTATCAATAATATTAATTCTCGAGTCTTTCCAATTTATGGACGTAGGTTTAGCGAGAATTGTTATTCCTCTCTCTTTTTCTAGTTCTCCAGAATCCATTACTCTTTCTTCGATATTTTCGTTTTCCCTAAAAGTTCCACTTTGCTTCATTAAATTATCAATCAAAGTAGTCTTTCCGTGATCCACGTGAGCTATAATGGTTATGTTTCTGATTGTGTTTGTCATTTTGGTTGCGGGGGTAGGATTTGAACCTACGACCTTCAGGTTATGAGCCTGACGAGCTACCAGACTGCTC
>CACEBP010000003.1 GCA_902557785.1 uncultured Pelagibacteraceae bacterium
TTTATTTAACCAAGCACTATCTTTTATTGCGGCTGAAGCAGCAAATAAAGCTGCTTTATTTACATTAAAAGGTGGCTTAATTTTATTTAGCGTATCAATAATTTCTTTTGATCCATATCCCCACCCAACTCTTAGTCCAGCTAGGCCGTAAATTTTTGAAAATGTTCTTGTCATTACTACATTTTTAAAGTTAGAAAACAATTTTAAAGCTGAAGAATAATTTTTTTGTTTTACATATTCAAAATAAGCATCATCAACTACTAACAAAATATTGCTTCGTAGTTTTTTTCGTAAAAACAATAAATCTTTTTTTGCAACATAGGTCCCGGTTGGATTATTAGGATTAGCCAAAAATACAACTTTTGTCTTAGTATTTACTTTTTTTAAAATATCTTTTACTGAAACTGTAAAATTATTTTCTTTTGAATAAATAACTTTTGCTCCATTCATTTTGCTATAAATTCTATAAATGATAAAACTATATTTAGGCACAATTACCTCGTCACCTTTTTTTAGGTATGCTTTACAGATTAATTCAAAAATTTGATCTGAGCCTGATCCCAAAATAATTCTATTTTTATCTAGTTTAAATTTTTTTGATAAAGTTTCTCTTAAGAAAGTACCATTGGTGTCGGGATATCTTGCAAAACTTTTCGATACTTTTATATATTCTTTTTTTGCTTTTGGACTAGGTCCAAGCGCAGACTCATTAGCTGATAATTTTATCTTAGCTAGTCTATTTTTAAATACGCTCATTCCTACTACGTATTTTTCAGTTATTATATTATTTGGCTTAGGTAACCTCATTTATTAATGTAATATCCAAATTGTTAGAGTTTTTCTAGAAGTCTTTATCTTATATAAAATTGACAAGTTTATGATGATCTAGTAAATAGATATCGCGCTGATTTAACCATATTGCAAGCGCATAATAAATTTAGCTAAAAAGGGAGATGCCCAGTTTAGCTGGGCTTTTTTTTTGGATGAATAGAAAAATTGAGAATATAAATAAAATAACAGTTACAAAACCACTTAAACTTGATTGTGGTAAGACTATTAAAGATTTTCCTCTAGCTTATGAAACTTATGGAAAACTGAACAATAATAAAGATAACGCTATTTTAGTGTTTCATGCACTTACAGGTGATCAATTTGTAGCTGGAACAAATCCAGTAACGCAAAAGGATGGTTGGTGGGTTACAGCAGTAGGACCAGGGAAAGCTATTGATACAAATAAATATTTTGTGATTTGCGCAAACGTTATCGGTGGTTGTATGGGTTCTTTAGGGCCAAGCGATATAAACAAAGAAACTAATCAGCCTTATGGATTAGATTTTCCTGTAATAACTATTAAAGATATTGTTAGAGCACAGGAGTCTCTTCTTGATCATCTCGGAATTGAAAAACTTTTGTGTGCAACAGGTGGTTCAATGGGTGGAATGCAACTGTTGCAATTTTGTGCAACTTTTCCAGATAAAACTTTCTCTGCAATTCCTATAGCCTGTAGCTCGAGTCATAGTGCTCAAAATATTGCATTAAATGAATTAGCACGACAGGCAATAATGGCTGATCCCGTCTGGGATAATGGAAAATATTTTTTAAAAAATACTCAACCTAAGAACGGTTTAGCCGTTGCAAGAATGGTTGGTCACATAAGCTATTTATCAGAGCAAGGTATGCAAGAAAAATTTGGAAGAAAATTGCAAGAAAAAGCAGATTATGAATTTAGTTTTGATGCAGATTTTCAAGTTGAAAGTTATTTAAGACACCAAGGTAGATCTTTTGTCGAAAGATTTGATGCTAATTCAGTATTATATATAACTAGAGCAATGGATTATTTTGATCTATCTAAACAATATAAAGGTGGATTGGTAGAAGCTTTTAAAAATCAATCGACAAAATTTTTGGTAGTTTCATTCTCATCAGACTGGCTTTACACAACTAAAGAAAATAAAGACATAGTAATTGCTTTAAACGCATCTGGAGCTGATGTTTCTTACTCCGAAATAGAAACAGATAAAGGGCACGACTCTTTTTTACTAAATGAACCTGAATTTTTAAAAACGTTAAAAGGTTTTGTTGAATCAATGCATGAAAAATTTAAGAAATGAAACAGGAATTTAAAGTAATAGCAGATTTATTGCCTAATAATACTAGAGTGCTTG
This sequence comes from uncultured Pelagibacteraceae bacterium, assembly GCA_902557785.1. Classification (GTDB taxonomy): domain Bacteria; phylum Pseudomonadota; class Alphaproteobacteria; order Pelagibacterales; family Pelagibacteraceae; genus Pelagilacustribacter. The sequence continues at coordinate 2,166 of CACEBP010000003.1, forward strand.
ACGTGGGTTGTGGCGATGGTTCTTTAATGAACTTTCTTATAAAAGAGAAAAATATTGAAACAAGAGGACTAGAGCTTGATCAAAATAATGTACAAGAATGTATTTATAAAGGACTAACAGTTATTCAAGGTAATGCAGAAACTGAGCTATACCAGTTTCCTGATCAGTCATTCGATTACGTGGTTCTTAGTCAAACTCTTCAAGCATTTTATAAACCTGATAAAGTTTTAAATGAATTGTTACGTATTGGAAAATCTGTAATTGTTTCTATTCCAAATTTTGGATATTGGAAAGTCAGGACAAGTTTATTATTTTTTGGGAAAATGCCTGTCACAAAAACATTACCAAATACTTGGTTCAACACCCCTAATTTACATATGTGTACAATAAAAGATCTATATAATTACTGTGAAAATCAAAATATAAATATAAAAAAAGTTGTAGGCGTTAATGAAAATAATACTTCTTTTATTAAAAGAAGCAATTTAGAAATAAAGAATTTGTTTTCTAAACTAGGAATATTTTTAATTGGGTAAAATGGATATAGAAATAATACCTTGTCTTAATGACAACTACAGTTATTTGATTAAAGACGACAAAACCAATATTGTAGCAATTATTGATCCTTCCGAATTCGGGCCATGTGATGAAAAAATAAATAAGAAATATAAAAAACTAGACTTCATACTTAATACTCATCATCATTTTGATCATATCGGTGGTAACATTGAACTTAAAAAAAAATATGGTTCTAAAATATTAGGTTTCGAAGATGATAAAAAACGTATCCCAAAAATCGATGTTTTGTTAAAAGATGGTCAAGAATTCAATATTGGAAATATTATTTTTAAAACTATATATATACCTGGTCACACTTCAGGCCACATCGCTTTTTATTCTAAGAAAGAAAAAGTTGTATTCACTGGTGATACTCTTTTCTCCTTGGGGTGTGGAAGAGTGTTTGAAGGAACATATCAACAAATGTTTGAGTCCTTGAATAAAATAAAAAATCTTCCTGGAGACACGGAAATTTACTGCGGTCATGAATATACAAAAAATAATTTTGAATTCTGCATTAAATTTAACCCTAATAATAATTACTTGAAAGACAAAGAAAAAGTGATAAATGCAAAAATAAAAAATGGAAAGCCAACAATTCCCTCTACGATAAGAGAAGAAATTCAAACAAATATATTCTTAAGATACGACGATCTTGATGTTAAAGGTGCATTAAATTTAAAAAATGCCTCAGATCTAGAAATATTTAGAAAATTACGTGATCTTAAAGACAATTTTTAGCTCAATAATCTTGACTTGGTAATTTTGAGGGCTATATTGCCTTGAAACTAAAAAGTGAGAATTTATGTCATTTGCAATTATTGAAACTGGTGGAAAACAATACAAAGTGACTACTAGCAAAATATTAGAGATAGAAAAACTTAACGCGAAAGTAGGGGAGACCGTCAAATTTAAAAACGTATTACTTTTAAATGATGATAAATCGACCGAAATCGGAAGCCCAAGTATTGCTGGGGCAACTGTAGAAGCTAAACTACTCGATAATGTTAAAGACAGAACTGTTTTAATTTTTCATAAAAGAAGAAGAAAACATTCAAGAAAAAAAAATGGACATAGACAACGTCATTCAAAAATCCAAATTACTAAGATTTTATCTAAAGATGGTAAGGTAATTGATGAGGCTAAAGCAGCAATCACTAAAAAAGCTGTTACAAAAGAAGTGGCTTCTAAGACAAAAACTAAGGAAGCTGTAACAAAAAAGAAAGTAGTAAAAAAATAAGGTTAACGGATGGCAACAAAAAAAGCAGGTGGATCATCAAAAAATGGACGAGATAGTAAAGGTAGACGCCTTGGTGTTAAAAAATATGGTGATCAATTAGTAATTCCTGGAAATATCATTGTAAGACAAAGAGGAACCAAAATTCATCCAGGAGATAACGTTGGTATGGGTAAAGACCACTCAATTTTTTCTCTAATTAAAGGAAAAGTTAAATTCAAAAAATCTAAATTAAACAGAACTTTTGTTTCTGTAATCCCTAATTAAATATATATAAATAACCTCAGTTATTTATATTATATAATAGAAATGAAATTTTTAGATCAAGCAAAGATTTATATTAAAGCTGGAAATGGAGGATCAGGTTCTGCAAGCTTTAGAAGAGAAAAATTTGTAGAATATGGGGGCCCAGATGGTGGTGATGGCGGAGACGGTGGATCTATAATTGTACAATCAGATAGAAATTTAAATACATTAATTGATTTCAGATATGCACAACATTTTAAAGCTCAACCTGGAAAGCCTGGAAGTAAAAGAAATAAAACTGGAGCAAATGGAGCAGATTTAATTTTAAAAGTTCCAATTGGGACTCAAATATACGAAGAAGACAATAATACTTTAATTTATGACTTTACAAAAAATAAAGAAAAATTCCTTGTGGCATCTGGTGGCAAAGGTGGTCTTGGTAACGTAAGATTTAAGAGTTCTACAAATAGAGCACCAAGAAAGAAGACTAATGGAAAATTAGGTGAAGAATTTTGGGTTTGGCTCCAATTAAAAGTTATCGCTGATATTGGAATTATTGGGAAACCAAATGCTGGTAAATCTAGTTTGCTCGCAGCACTAACAAGAGCTAAACCAAAAATAGCGAATTATCCTTTTACGACAATAAATCCGAATTTAGGAGTTTCTTACTACGGTGGTAAAGAAATTACTTTAGCTGATATTCCTGGTTTAGTGGAAGGTGCACATAAAGGCATTGGCCTTGGAGATAAATTCTTAAGGCACATAGAAAGATGTAAAGTTTTACTTCACGTGGTAGATTTATCAGAAGATGATTTATTAAGTTCATATAAAAAAATTAAATTAGAACTATCTAATTATGATAAAACTTTAATGAAAAAAAAGGAAATTATTTTTTTTAATAAATCAGACTTGTTAGAAGACCACGAAATGAACGAAAAATTAAAAGGGTTTAAAAAAAAGATTAAGACAAAATTTGAAATTATCTCTGTTTATTCTAATAGGGACATTCAAAAAATTAAAAAATTATTGATTAAATATGCTAATTAAAAATGCAAAAAAAATTGTTTTAAAACTTGGGTCTTCAACTGTAGTTGATAATAAAGGTGAGTTTAAAAAAAAATGGGTAACGACTCTTATTAGGGACATAAAAAAATTCGGTAAAGGAAAAAACTTCGTTATTGTTTCCTCCGGTGCAATAGCCCTTGGTCAAAAATATCTCAAAGTTAAAAAAGGCAAAATAAAGCTCGAAATGAGTCAGGCTATCGCTGCAGTTGGTCAAATTCATTTAGCAGGTGAATTTCAAAAATTGTTTGATAAATATAAAATAAAAACTGGGCAAATTTTAATTAGTCCAGATGATACGGAACAAAGAAGAAGAGCTATCAATGTGAAAAGAACTTTTGATAATTTATTCAAGCTTAAAGCTATACCAATAGTTAATGAGAATGACTCAACGGCAACAAGTGAGATAAAATATGGTGATAACGATAGATTAGCCGCAAGAGTGGCACAAATCATCGGTGCTGACATACTGATTTTATTCTCAGATGTTGATGGGTTATATGATAAGTCAAAAGGAAAAAAAATTGTTAGTCAAGTTAGTACAATTAATGAGAAAATCACATCACTTATAGATAATAAGAAAAATAATTTTGGTTCCGGGGGAATAGTAACAAAGTTAGATGCTGCCAAGATTTGTATGAATTCAGGCAGTCATATGTTTATCGCAAATGGTAAAATAAATAATCCAATTTCAAATATGATTAAAAATAATAAATATACCCATTTTCTGCCAAAAATTTCCACATTAGATGCTAGAAAAAAATGGATTATAGGTTCTCTAAGTTATAACGGCACAATATATATTGATAAAGGCGCTGCAAGAGCATTATCAAATGGTAAAAGTTTGCTTGCAGCCGGCATAACTAAAATTAATGGAAATTTTAAAAAAGGAGAAAATATATTAATTTTAGATGAAAATGATATTCAATTAGCTCGGGGACTATCGTCATTTAGTTCTAATGAAATAGATAAAATTAAAGGCAGACAAAGCAAAGAAATTGAAAAAATTCTTGGTTATCTGAGTAAAACTGAAGTCATTCACAAAGATGATATGGTATTATTATAAATGAGTTATTTAGTTTCAGTAGGTAAAAACGCAAAAAAAGCCTTTGAAGATTTAAAGGGTGTTAACCATAAAAAAATTAAAAAAGTTCTTGAAAATTATAATCAATCTCTTTTGAAAAATACGAATAAAATAATCAGAGAAAATTTAAAAGATGTTAAAAACGTTAAAAGAAAACACTTAGTAGATAGACTTGTTTTAAATAAAAATAGGATTGAAGGTATTAGACATTCTATAAACGAAATAGCAAAATTTAAAGATCCAGTTGGGAGAATTTTGGAAACATGGCGAAGACCAAATAATTTGATAATAAAAAAAGTAACAATTCCAATAGGTGTTATTGGTGTAATATATGAGAGTAGACCTAATGTAACCGCTGATGTTGCAGCGTTATGTTTAAAATCTGGCAATTGTTCTATTTTAAGAGGTGGATCTGAAGCTCTCAATTCAAATAGACTTTTAGCAAATTTATTTAGAAAAAATTTGAAAAAAAATAAAATAAATCAAAACTGTGTTCAATTTATTGAAAATAAAAATAGAAAAATAGTAGATCAATTATTATCGAAAATGAGTTCGTACATTGATGTAATTGTCCCTAGGGGAGGGAAAGGACTCGTAGCTAAAGTACAAAAATTTTCAAACGTTCACGTAATTGGTCATTTAGAAGGATTATGCCACATTTATGTTGATAAAACTGCAAATTTAAAAATGGCAAAAGATTTAATTGTCAATGCAAAAATGAGAAGAACAAGTATATGTGGAGCCGTTGAAACTCTTCTAATCGAAGAAAAAGCTTTGAAATCACACGCCAAAGAAATTGTAAATGCTCTAATTAGTTCAGGGTGTGAAGTAAGAGTTGATAATAAAATTAACAAAGTTTTTAAAGGAAAATTAAAAGCGACTAAAGAAATAGATTGGAAGACAGAATACTTAGATGCAATTATTTCAATTAAGTCAGTTAAAAATGTAGAAGAAGCTGTAAAGCATATTTTAAAATATGGTACCATGCATACAGATAGCATTATCACTAACAATATGAATAACGCTAAAACTTTTTTAAATGGTGTTAATAGTTCAATAGCTATGCACAACGTTTCGACTCAATTCGCTGATGGTGGAGAGTTTGGTTTTGGAGGTGAGATTGGTATTTCTACTAACAAACTTCCTCCACGAGGTCCTGTTGGAATAAATCAATTAACATCTTACAAATATATTGTTTCTGGAAAAGGGATTATTAGAACATAATTCATGTCAAGTATCCAAAAAAAATACATTGGATTGTTAGGTGGTAGTTTTGATCCCGCACATAAAGGGCATTTAGGTATATCGAAAATTGCTATTAAAAAATTTAAATTAAAAAAAGTCTATTGGATTATTACAAAAAAAAATCCTTTTAAAAATAAAACCTTCTATTCTTTAGATGAAAGAATTAATTTTGCTAAAAGAATAGTAAAATTTCAAAAAAAAATTCATGTAGCACATTTTGATGACATAATAAAGTCTTCCAGAAGTATTGATATAATTAATTATTTTGTTAAAAAAAAAAAGATCAAAAATATCTATTTTATAATTGGTTCTGATAATTTAGTTAGATTTCACAAGTGGAAAAGTTGGAAAAAAATTGTAAAATTAGTGAAATTAATAGTTTTTTCCAGGAAAGGATATGATAGAAAGGGAATGAAATCAATTGTGGTAAAAAATTTTAAAAATAAAATTATATTTATTAAAAACAGACCTATTGTGATCTCATCAACAAAATTAAAAAAACAAATAAGTTTAATTAGTTAATGAAAATAGCTGATATTAAAAAAAATATTGAAAGAATATTAGATAATAACAAAGCTCAAAGAATCATATCAATAGACTTAAAGAATAAATCTTATATTGCTGACTACATGATTATAGCATCAGGAACTTCTTCTAGACATCTCCAATCTCTTTCAGAAATTCTAGTTAATGAATTAAAAGCTTTTGGAATTTATGATTGCCGTATTGAGGGAAAAGACAGTAGTGATTGGAAATTAGTTGATGCACATGATGTAATAATTCATATATTTCATCCAGAAAAAAGAGAATTTTATAATTTAGAAAAAATGTGGTCTGAGGAAACACCAAAAGAAAAAGCGATGATATGAAAAAGATTTTAATTTTATCAATTTTTTTTTTTAATCTGACATATTCTTTTGTTTTTTCGAAAAATAATCTTTATGAAAAGATTGATGTTTTTGGAGAGGTTTTAGAAAATATAAAAAAAGATTATGTAGACAAAGTTGATCAAGCGGAAATGATGGACTCAGCTATTAATGGTGTCCTGCAATCATTGGATCCTTACTCTGCCTATATGAGTCCCGAATTATTTAAAGAAATGCAAACAGATACTAAAGGTGAGTTTGGTGGTTTAGGTATTGAAATAGGTATGGAGGCCGGGGTGGTCAAAGTAATTTCACCAATAGATGATACACCAGCAGAAAAAGCTGGAATAAAAGCGGGTGATTTCATTGTTAAAATTGGAAAAGATCAAGTTCAAGGTAAATCATTGATGGAAGCTGTAAAATTGATGCGTGGCCCGGTGGGTACATCGATAGATCTGACTGTAAGAAGAAAGGGTGTAAAGAAACCTTTAAATTTTAAAATTGAAAGAAAAATAATAGAAGTACAGTCGGTTAGCGCTGATGTAATAAGTGATGATAAAAATATCGGTTATATAAGACTAAAATCTTTTAATGAAAACAGTGATAGCCAATTTTTAAAATCGATTAAAAAATTTGAAAAAAAACAGAAACTAAAAGGTTATGTAATTGATCTTAGAAATAATCCTGGTGGGCTTTTAACGCAAGCTATTAACATTACTGATTTTTTTTTAGATGATGGAGAAATTGTGTCAACTAAAGGAAGAAAAGTTTCGGAAACTAGAAAGTTTTTTGCAAGAAAAGGAGATGAGGTAAAAGGCAAACCTGTTGTTGTTTTAATTAATAATGGTTCAGCATCTGCAGCTGAAATATTTGCAGGGGCTTTAAAAGATCATAAAAGAGCGATAATTCTTGGCGAAAATTCTTACGGTAAAGGTTCGGTGCAATCTATAATTCCGCTCAGGAACGGAGGAGGCATGAGATTAACTATTTCCAAATATTACCTTCCATCTGGAAAGTCTATTTCGGAAGTAGGTGTTACACCAGATATTTTAGTTGAACAAATTGATCAAGACTTTAAAATCAAATCTGAGAAAGATAATCAATTAAACTACGCCATCAAACTGTTTAATTCTTAAAATGGATAAGCGAAAACTCCCTATGCGCTCTGGAGTGGGCATTATTGTATTAAATAATAAAAATAAAGTATTCGTCGGTAAACGAAAAGATAACCCTGGAGATAAATGGCAAATGCCTCAGGGTGGTGTTGATACGGGTGAGAGCTACATTACGGCTATGAGAAGGGAGTTGTCTGAAGAAACAGGTATTAAAAATATTAAAATTTTAAAAGAAATAGAGCGTATTTATCAATATGAACTTCCAGACAATTTAGTTGGAATAATATGGAAAGGAAAATTTAGAGGTCAAAAACAAAAATGGTTTATCACAAGATTTTTAGGTACCAATAATGAAATAAATATAAATACTAAACACCCTGAATTCATTGAGTGGAAATGGATTGAACCAAAGTTGTTACCTGAAGTTATTGTGAATTTCAAAAAGGATTTGTATTTAGAACTTTTAAAAGAAATAAATCTTGTTATTGGTTGATTTCTTTCAAAGTTTCAATTTTATAAGAGGCTATGTATCTTTCTTTATCAGTTACTTGATGATCTCTTAATTTAGACTCCTCTTTTTGAATTAAACCACTTATTAAGTCTTTTTTAAAATATGCTAAATCTTTTGCAGTTGATGTTAAAATTAATAGATTATTATTTGAAAACTCAACTGTTCCCTCCTCTACATAATATTTTTTTTCATCTTCAGCCTTTATTGTAATAATCCCAGGTCTCAAAAATGTAATTAGAGGGATATGATTATTTAAAATTCCCATTTGGCCTTCGAATGAGGGAATTATTACTTCATTCGCATCTTGATTTAAAATTGTTTGATCTGGACTTATTATTTCAATTGTGAACTTATCTGACATTATTTGCTGTCTTTAGATAATTTTTCTGCTTTTTCAATTACTTCTTCTATTCCACCAACCATATAAAATGCTGCTTCAGGTAAATGATCATATTCTCCCTTACATATGGCATCAAAACCTTTTATCGTTTCGTTTAGGTCAACTAGTTTACCAGGTGAACCTGTAAATACTTCAGCGACAAAAAATGGTTGAGATAGAAATCTTTGTATTTTTCTTGCTCTAGCAACAGTTAATTTATCTTCCTCGGAGAGTTCGTCCATTCCTAGAATTGCAATGATATCTTGAAGAGATTTATAAGCTTGTAAAATTTTTTGCACATCTCTAGCTACTCTATAATGCTCTTCACCAACTACTCTTGGATCTAAAATTCTTGAGGTTGAGTCTAAAGGATCAACAGCAGGATAAATTCCTATTTCCGCGATTTGTCTTGATAAGACTGTTGTTGCATCTAAGTGTGAAAAAGATGTAGCCGGTGCTGGATCAGTTAAGTCATCAGCTGGAACGTAAATAGCTTGTACGGAGGTAATAGAACCTTTGTCCGTAGAGGTAATTCTTTCTTGTAAATTACCCATATCTGTAGCAAGTGTAGGCTGATATCCAACAGCTGAGGGAATTCTTCCTAATAAAGCTGAAACTTCTGAACCAGCTTGAGTGAATCTAAAAATATTGTCAACGAAGAATAAAACGTCCTGACCTTCTTTATCTCTAAAATATTCTGCAACTGTCAATCCGGTTAAGGCCACTCTTGCTCTTGCTCCTGGGGGCTCATTCATTTGCCCATAAACAAGTGCTGCTTTTGATCCTTTTCCATCAGTTTTAATTACTCCTGACTCAATCATTTCATGATATAAATCATTTCCCTCTCTAGTCCTTTCACCAACACCTGCAAAAACTGAAAATCCTCCGTGCGCTTTTGCAATGTTGTTTATTAGTTCCATGATCGTTACTGTTTTTCCTACTCCGGCTCCGCCAAATAATCCAATTTTTCCACCCTTAGCGTATGGTGCTAATAGGTCGATAACTTTTATACCTGTGACTAGCTGTTCAGTTTCAGTTGCTTGATCTGTAAATTTTGGAGCTGCTCTGTGTATTGGCCATTTTTCTTTAGTCTTAACCTCACCTTTTTCATCTATAGACTCACCAACAACATTTATAATTCTTCCTAGAGTTTCAGGGCCAACTGGCACGCTTATTGGTGCTCCAGTATTTATAACTTCATCGCCTCGCTTAAGACCTTCTGTTGCGTCCATCGCAATTGTTCTAACGTCATTTTCTCCTAAATGCTGAGCAACTTCTAAAATCAATTTATTTCCTGAATTATTTACTTCTAGTGCTGTATAAATTTCGGGCAAATTAGACTCAAAATTTACGTCAACGACTGCACCAATGATTTGTGTTATTTTTCCTTTTTTGCCCATAATTATAAACTTTCTGCTCCTGATATAATTTCTATCAACTCTTTTGTAATGGAAGCTTGTCTGCTTCTATTATAATCGATTGTAAGTTTATCAACCAAATCCCCAGCATTTCTTGTTGCGTTGTCCATTGCTGTCATTCGTGATCCTTGTTCACTTGCTGCATTTTCAAGCAGAGCTTTAAAAACTTGAGTTGAAATATTTTTTGGCAACAAATCTTCTAAAATTTCATCTTCATCTGGTTCAAATTCATATGAAAAATTTTCATCATTGCCTTCTATTAAATTTTTTGACTCTGCTGGAATTATTTGTTGAGCTTTTGGTATCTGCGTAATAACATTTTTAAAATTATTGTAAAATATAATACATTTATCAAATTTATTTTGATTGAATAAGGATATTATTTCTTTTCCCACCTCTTCCGCTTCGTTAAAGCTTATGTTTTTTTTATCTTTGAAACTGAATTTTTTAATAACATGTTTACCATATTCTCGTTTAATTTGATCATGTCCTTTTGAACCAACGGTAATAATATTGAGCTCTTTTCCCTCACTTAAAATTTTTTTAAAATTAGTCTTAGCTAGTTTACAAATATTTGAATTAAACCCTCCACAAAGACCTCTGTCAGCGGTTAAAACTACACACAAATACTTTTTATCTTCTCCTGTTCCAACTAGCAGTTTTGGTGCATTTTGAGGGTCATTAATAGATTTTGTCAAATTCAATATTATATTTTGCATTTTCTGACTGTATGGTCTACCTTTCTCCGCACTCTCTTGGGCTTTCCTTAATTTTGCTGCAGCTACCATCTTCATTGCCTTAGTAATTTTTTGCGTAGATTTTACACTTTTAATTCTTTTTTTTAGATCATCTAAACTAGGCATTATTTTTTCTTATATTCCTCTATAACTTGTTTTAAATGATTTTCTGTATCTTCTTCTAATTTTCCTGAAGATTGAATAGCTTCGATAATTTCTGGTTTGTCATTTTTAATTTTTTCGATTACGCCATTCTCAAATCCTTTTATCTTGCCTAAATCTACGTCGTCCAAATATCCTTTCACTCCGGTAAAGACTGAGATGACCTGTTCTGCAACAGTCATTGGAGAATATTGATCTTGTTTCAATAGTTCTGTTAATTTCGCTCCTCGATTTAATAATTGTTGAGTAGAGGCGTCTAAATCTGATCCAAATTGGGCAAAAGCTGCCATTTCTCTATATTGAGCAAGTTCTAATTTGATTGAGCCAGCTACTTTTTTCATAGCCTTAGTTTGTGCTGCAGATCCTACTCGTGATACAGATAATCCGACATTCACCGCAGGTCTTATCCCTTGGTTAAATAACTCAGTTTCTAAAAATATCTGTCCATCTGTGATAGAAATTACATTAGTAGGAATGTAAGCAGAAACATCACCAGCTTGGGTCTCAATAATTGGTAATGCAGTTAATGAGCCACCTCCATTAGCTTCACTTAACTTTGCAGATCTTTCTAAAAGTCTACTGTGTAGATAAAAAACGTCACCAGGGTATGCTTCCCTTCCTGGAGGCCTTCTGAGCAAAAGTGACATTTGTCTATATGCCACTGCTTGTTTTGACAGGTCATCATAAACTATTAAAGCGTGCATTCCATTATCTCTAAAATATTCACCAATTGTGCAACCGGTATAAGGAGCTAAAAACTGAAGCGGTGCAGAGTCTGATGCTGTTGCAGCAACTATTGTTGTGTATTTAAGTGCGCCTGCTTCTTCTAAAGTTTTTGTTATTTGAGCTACAGTTGAACGTTTTTGTCCAATTGCCACGTAAACACAATAAAGTTTTTTCTTCTCGTCTGAGGTCTCGTTTATTTTTCTCTGATTAATAATAGCATCGATCGCAACCGCAGTTTTACCCGTTTGTCTGTCACCAATAATTAATTCCCTTTGACCTCTACCTACAGGAATAAGCGAGTCGATAGATTTTAAACCTGTTTGCATTGGTTCACTAACAGATTGTCTTGGAATTATTCCCGGTGCTTTTACTTCAACTCTTTTTCTTTGTTTAGAAGAGATAGATCCTTTTCCATCTATTGGATTTCCTAAACCATCAACAACTCTTCCTAATAATTCTTTTCCAACTGGAACATCAACAATTGCGTTAGTCCTCTTAATTGTATCTCCCTCTTTAATTTTTCTATCATCTCCAAAAATTACAACTCCAACATTGTCATTTTCTAGATTTAATGCCATACCTTTAGAGCCATCTTCAAATTCAACCATTTCTCCAGCCTGAACATTATCCAAACCATAAACTCGCGCTATTCCATCACCAACTGATAAAACTTTTCCAATTTCTGAAACTTCAGCCTTTTCACCAAAATTTTTTATTTGATCTTTAAGTAATTTAGTAACTTCTGAAGGGTTTATAGACATATTAACTTTCTAACATTTCCTTTTTGTATTTATTTAATCTATTTTTAATTGAAGTATCGATCATAAAGCTTCCAAGTTGAAATTTTAACCCTCCAATAAGTTCTTTATCAACTTTATAATTAAATTTTATAATTGAGCTTGTTGCAGAAGATAACTCTTTACTTATATTTTCAAGTTCGGTCTGTGATAATTCTTTAGAAGATATTAATGAAGCTTTAACTTCACCTCTTTTTTGTGCACATAATTTTAAAAAACTATCAATAATTTTTTCAACAAAAAATATTCTTCTTTTTTCTATTAACAAAAAAACAAAATTTTTTAAATTTTTTGAAAATTTTAGCTTTTCAGCTAATAGTTTTAGTACATTGTTTTGATTTTCTTTACTTTGAGTTGGGTTGTGTATGAAATTTTTTAACTCTAAGCTATTGTTCAATAGAGAGGTGAAGTTCTTGATGTCATTTTCTATCTTCTCTAATTCATTAGCTTCTTGGGCTACTTCAAAAAGAGCACGAGAGTATCTTTCTGAAGTTTCTGTTGAGAAAGATTTATTTTTGCTCATTTATTATTGAAATTATTAAGAAATAATGAGCGTGTCGTATCATAAGAGATTACCTTGATCAAGTTACCAATTTATAGATTAACCAAAATTTACAGGATCGACATCAACCGTAAGTTTAATTTTTCTTGAGATTTTCAATGAATTTATAAGGTTAGAAACCATTTTTTGCTTTAAACTTTTGTCATTGAACCTAATTAATAATCTTGCTCTAAATTTTTTTTTTATCTTCAGTAAAGGCGAGTCTACAGGACCCATGATTTCTAAACCATTAATCTTGTTTAGACGTGTCTTAATTTCTCTCGCGCCTTTAATGCTCAAAGATTGACTATTTGCTGATATGATTATTGCAATAAGCCTGCAAAAGGGAGGAAGGGAATTTTCTTTTCTTGAAATAAGCTCTTTTTTTAAAATTTCATCAGGATTGTTTTTAATCAACTCATTCAGAGTAATATTCTCTGGAGATAATGTTTGGTAAACAATCAAAGATTCAGAACTAAATCTACCAGCCCTTCCACTTAGTTGATTATATAATTGAATATTTTTTTCGGTAGATCTTAAGTCGTAACCTCTTCCTGAAAAATCTGCATCGATCACAACTATACAATTTAATTTAGGAAAATTGAAACCTTTAGAGATCATTTGAGTTCCAACTAAAATGTCCACCTGATTATCTCTGATTCTGTTAAACAAAGAATTAGTATGATCTTTTTTTTTCATATAATCACTTGAAAAAATTTCTACTTTGCTAGTAGGAAATAATTTACTCACTTCCTCATAAATTTTTTCGACACCTGGTCCATACATTATGAAATCACAATTCTTTTCATTTTTACATTTATTAGATATTTTTTTTTCAAAAGAACAATGATGACAGATAGCTTTATTTTTATTTTTATGAAATGTTAAATACATTGAACAACTATTACATACCTGCTTGTGTCCGCAATTTTTACAAATTAGATATGGAGCGTATCCTCTTCTATTCAAAAAAAATAAAACTTGTTCTTTTTTCTGAAGAAACTTTTTAACAATTTTAATACTTTCATCAGAGATGGAACTATTTTTTATTTTTTTTAAATTTAGATTAACAATTTTTGTTTTTGGTAAAGGATAGTCAGCATATCTTTTATTGATTTTAAAATGTCTAAATTTTTTATTTTGAATATTATTAAAAGTTTCCAGCGATGGTATAGAGCTAACTAAATGAATTGGTATCTTTTCAAAAGAAGCTCTGGCTATTGCCATATCTCTTGCATGATATATCACACCTTCATCTTGCTTGTAAGAAGTGTCATGTTCTTCATCAACAATTATAATCCCAAGGTTTTTAAAAGGTAAAAGTAAAGCAGACCTTGCTCCAATTACTAGTTTAATATTATTATTAATTACACCATTCCAAATAATTCTTTTATTTTTTGGCGTTATTTTTGAGTGCCAGATTGCAGGTTCGAAACCAAAAAAATCATAGAATCTCAATTTAAATTCATTAGTTAAAAAAATTTCAGGAAGTAAAACTAAAGCTTGTTTTTTTTCGGCAATAATTTTTTTTATTCTCTCGAAATATACAAGTGTTTTACCAGAACCAGTTGTTCCTTGAAGGACGGAAACATCAAATTTATTATTTTTCGAATTTAGAAATTTTAAAGCATTATTCTGCTCTTGGTTTAAATTAAATCTTTTGGCTGTGGTTGTTCTTAGATCAAAATTTTGATCATTTTTAATAAATAAATTTTTATTACCTCCAATAACCATTTTTAAAACAAGTCCTAGAGGTGTTACGTTATACATCGCAAACCATCTCATAAAATTTATGAAATTTTTATTCAAAGATATTTTGCCAATTTTTTTATAAATATTTTTAATTTTTATATCTTTTGGTGCGAAACTATCATCAGGCCATACAACGCCAATCGCTTTATCTTTTCCAAAAGGAACTTCGACAATATCGCCCGGTGTTAATTTTTCTTTTTTTGTGGCGTATGTAAATGAAAAATTAAATATTTTAGGAAGCAATACTTGTGCTTTCATATTTTTATAGTAATTGAATTTTTTTTTTTTAAAAATGAATTGGTCTTTTATCAACAGCTAAAGCTGCTTCTTTTATTGCCTCTGTATGTGTTGGGTGAGCATGACAAGTTCTAGCAATATCCTCGGCACTAGCACCAAATTCCATTGCTAATGCCATCTCGGCTATCATATCTCCACAATGTGGTCCGATGATGTGTACTCCAAGAACTTTGTCTGTTTTACTATCAGCTAGTATTTTGACAAAACCTTCGGTTTCGTTATTAACTTTAGCTCGAGAGTTAGCTAGAAAAGGAAATTTTCCTATTTTGAATGATTTGTTTTCTTCCTTCAGTTGCTCCTCTGTTTTACCTACAGTAGCAACCTCTGGAGATGTATATATAACTCCAGGAATAACGTCATAATTCACATGGCCAGCTTGACCTGCTAAAATTTCTGCTACCGCGATGCCCTCTTCCTCTGCTTTATGAGCTAACATTGGACCTTTTATTACATCACCTATTGCATAGATATTTTTTATTGATGTTTGTAATTTATTATTAACTTCTATTCTTCCTTTACTGTCTTTTTTAATACCTACTTTAGAAAGATTCAATCCTTCAGTATAAGGTTTTCTCCCAACAGATAGTAAAACCTTATCAACTTCTAAAATTTCTTTTTTTGAACTCTTAACATTAGTATAAGAAATTAAAACAGATTTACCTTGATCCACAACAGAATCTACTTTTGATCCCATTTTGAATTTAATTCCTTGCTTGGACAATATTTTTTGAAATTCATTTGAAATTTCTCTGTCCATGCCAGGTGTTATAAAATCTAGATATTCTATGACAGTCACTTCAGATCCTAGTCTTGACCAAACAGACCCCATTTCTAAACCAATGTAACCTCCTCCAATCACAGCTAGTTTAGCTGGAACTTTTTCAAAAGATAGTGCGCCAGTAGAAGAAACAATATTTTTCTCATTAATTTTAATACCAGGTAATGAAGCTACCGATGAACCGGTGGCAATAACGATATTTTTAGATTTTACATTGGTTCTTTTATTGTTGCTCTCATAAACAACAATATCATTTTTGGAAAAAAGAACACCCTTTCCTTTGAAGTAAGTGACTTTATTTTTCTTAAATAAAAACTCCACACCTTTAGTTAGAACTTGGATAGATTTATTTTTATTTGACATCATTTTTTCAATGTTAAGTTTTATTCCTTCAACTTCTATACCTTGTTGATTAAAATCTTTTTTAGCTTTATGAAAATTCTCTGACAAGTTTAGTAAACTTTTTGACGGTATACAGCCTACGTTGAGGCATGTGCCTCCAAGAGCGCCTCTGGACTCAACACAAGCTGTTTTTAACCCAAGTTGCGCTGCCCTAATTGCACATACATATCCACCAGGCCCTCCACCAATTACAACTACGTCAAAATTATTTTCCATGATTAAATATTTAAGAATAGTCTTTTTGGCTGT
Source organism: uncultured Pelagibacteraceae bacterium (assembly GCA_902557785.1). GTDB lineage: Bacteria > Pseudomonadota > Alphaproteobacteria > Pelagibacterales > Pelagibacteraceae > Pelagilacustribacter. The sequence continues at coordinate 18,328 of CACEBP010000003.1, forward strand.
TCTAAAGATTCCTTCACTATTTTTAAAAAAGAAACAGCTTCTTTCCCATCAATAATTCTATGGTCGTAAGATAAAGCTAAATACATTATTGGTCTCACCTCAACTTTGCCATCAACAACCATTGGTCTTTGAATAATATTGTGCATTCCTAAAACTGCAGATTGTGGTGGATTTAAAATTGGCGTTGATAGCATCGATCCATAAATTCCACCATTTGTTATAGTAAACGTACCGCCTTGTAAATCTTCGATAGTAATTTTTCCTTCTCTAGCTTTTTGACTAAGCTCTCCAATATTTTTTTCTATATCAGCAAATGACATTTCGTCTGTTTCTCTTAGTACTGGTACCACTAGTCCTCTATCAGTCCCGACCGCAATGCTAATATTATAATAATTTTTATAAACTATTTCCTCGCCCTGAATTTCTGCGTTTATCGCAGGGTAATTTTTCAAACCTATTACACACGCTTTTACAAAGAAAGACATGAAGCCAAGTTTAACCCCATATTTACTTTGGAAATCCTCTTTATATTGGTCTCTCATTTTCATGACTTCGCTCATATCAACCTCGTTAAAAGTTGTAAGCATTGCTGCGTTTTCTTGAGCTTCTTTTAATCTTTTTGCTATGGTTAATCTCAGCCTAGTCATTTTAACTCTTTCTTCTGGTCCATATTTAATTTTTCTCTCAGAGGGAGCGGGCTTTGATCCCATTAGACTCATGATATCTTCTTTTAGAATTAACCCATTTTTTCCAGATCCTTCAATACTGCTTAAATCGACTTTTGCCTCATGAGCCATTTTCCTTGCAGCTGGTGATACTTGTTTTTCTTCTCTTTTAGAAATTTTTTCCTCATGTACTTGCTCTAAAATTAACGGTTCTTCTTCCTCTAACTTAAGAATTGGTTCTTCATTATTTCTTTGTTTAGTTTTTTTTGATTTTTCAATTTTTTCTTCATTGAAAATTTGCGAACTAATTTCTTTTTTTTCTTTTTTAGGTGGGCTGTAGTTACTTACTTCTTTAGGTTTAAGTTTTTCATTATCTTTTGATTTGTCTACAGTCCCTAATAATGAACCTACATTTACAGTTTCTCCTTCTTTAACAGCGATACTTCCAAGCACTCCACTAATTGGGGATGGTACCTCAATATTAACTTTATCGGTTTCTAATTCTACAAGCGGCTCATCTGCCACGACAAGCTCTCCTTTTGATTTAAGCCATTTAGATACTGTAGCCTCTGATACTGATTCACCTAGTGTAGGAACTGTAATTTTTTCTACCATTTAATATTTAAGTATCTTTTCTAATATTTCTTTTTGTTGTGCAAGATGTTTGTTGAAATTTCCGGTCGCAGTAGAGGAAGAAGCATTTCTGCCAACATATTTTACCGACTTATCACCAAAATTTATAATTTCTAAAGTTCGATCTAGGTAATTTCTAACAGTGTTCCATGCGCCCATATTTTTAGGTTCTTCCTGACACCAGAAAAATTTAGCTTTTGTGTATCTTTTTAATATATTAGCTAAGGTTTTGACTGGAAAAGGGTAGAGTTGCTCTATTCTGACAAATGTCACCTCGTCATTTTTAAATTTTTCTCTTGCTTCTATTAAATCATAATAAATTTTACCTGAACACATTACAACTTTTTTAATTTTATCGTCTCTTTTTTTAAGCTCTAGTAAATTATTCACTTTTAAATAAGCATCATCTTCTAAAACTCTATGAAAGGTACTTTTTTTTGTAAATTCATTTATATTTGAAATACATTTCTTATGTCGTAATAAGGATTTAGGTGTCATAAGAATTAATGGCTTTCTAAATTCTCTATGCATCTGACGTCTTAAAACATGAAAGTAGTTTGACGGAGTAGTGCAGTTAACTACTTGAATATTTTCTCCAGCACATAACTGTAAAAATCTCTCCAATCTTGCAGAAGAGTGTTCTGGCCCTTGTCCTTCATAGCCATGTGGCAATAACATTACTAACCCACTAGCTCTTCCCCATTTTGACTCTCCTGAGGATATGAATTGATCAATAATAATTTGAGCACCGTTAGCAAAATCACCGAACTGAGCCTCCCACAAAACTAATGTTTCAGGTTCGGATAAAGAATATCCAAACTCAAATCCTAAAACTGCTAATTCAGATAGTAAACTATCTATTATTTCAAAATTTTTTTGATTTTTTGAAATATTGTTTAAAGGAACATATCTTTCATGATTATCTTGATTTCTTAAAACTGCATGCCTTTGACTGAAAGTCCCTCTTCCAGAGTCTTGTCCTGACAATCTTACTGAAAAACCCTCTGTTAAAAGGGTTGCAAAAGCTAGACTTTCTGCAGTCGACCAGTCAATATTTTTTCCCTCTTGTATAGATTTATTTCTTAAATCAAATATCTTTTTGAGAGTTTTATGAATGTTGATATTTTTAGGTACGTGTGTAATTTTTTTACCTATGTCAATTAATTTAATTTTGTCAACACCACTAACTCCTCTTTTGTCTTTTCCTAACCCTGGCTTAAACCTTGACCACGCTCCATCAAACCATTTAAGTTCTGATTTATAATTTTTTGATGACTCATACTCTTTTTCTAAAAATTTTTTAAAATTGGATTTTTCTTTTTGTAAATCATTTTCAGAAGTTAGGCCCTCGTAACTAAGTTTTTTCCCATATAATGTAAGTGTAGTTGGATGAGATTTAATTTTTTTATACATAATAGGTTGTGTAAAAGATGGTTCATCTCCCTCATTGTGGCCAAATCTTCTATAACAAACCATATCAATAACAACATCTCTATTAAATTTCTGTCTATATTCAGTTGCGATCTTTGCGCAATGCACCACTGCTTCTGGATCGTCACCATTTACATGAAATATTGGAGCTTGTGCAATTTTTGCAACATCAGAAGGATAAGGCGATGATCTCGCAAATCTTGGAGCCGTTGTAAAACCAATTTGGTTATTTACAATAATGTGTATTGTTCCTCCAATGTTATGGCCCGGAAGACCTGACATAGCGAAACACTCTGCAACAATTCCTTGCCCGGCGAATGCTGCGTCTCCATGCATTAAAACTGGGATTACTTTTTTCCTCTCTTTATCTTTGTGGAAAAATTGTTTTGCTCGAACCTGGCCAAGAACAACTGGATTTACTGCCTCCAAGTGAGAGGGATTATCTGTCAGACTTATATGAACTGAGTTTCCATCAAATTCTCTATTAGACGATGCTCCTAAATGATATTTTACATCTCCCTCAAAATCTTTGTTTGTACTGACCGTTTTTCCAAAGAATTCACTAAAGATAGCTTTGAATGATTTCCCCATAACATTTGCTAGAACATTTAACCTTCCTCTATGAGGCATTCCAATTTTTATTTCTTTTGCTCCTAAACTACCACCTCTTTTAATAATTTGCTCTAAAGCTGGAATCAAGGACTCCCCGCCATCCAAACCGAACCTTTTTGTTCCAACAAATTTGATGTGCAAATATTTCTCAAATCCTTCGGCTTGAATAATTTTATTTAAGATGGCTCTTTTGCCATTTTCCGTAAATGATATATTTTTTTCAGGGCCTTCTATTCTATCTCTTATCCAAGCTTTTTCCTCTGGATCACTCATATGCATAAACTCATAACCTATATTTGAACAATAAGTCTTTTTTAAAATTTTTAAAATTTGGTCTAAATTAGCGTATTGAAGGCCAAGAACACCATCTAAAAAAATTTTTCTATCGTAATCATTTTGGTTAAAACCATAACTTTTTGGGTTTAGCTCAGAGTGTTCTTCTTGTTTTTGAATTGATAAAGGATCTAAATTTGCTATTAAATGACCTCTTATTCTATATGCTCTTATAAGCATAATTGCTCTTACCGAGTCTTTTGAGGCTTGCTTTATTGACTTTAAATTTAAATCTAATGATTTTTCCTCTTGGTAATTTTTTTCTTCAGAGATAATTAGAGGTTTTTTAATTTTTTTATCTGGTGACCAACTTGGTCCATTTAAATCCTCATAAACTATTTTTTGATCATCGCTTAAACCATCAAAAAAATTTCTCCAGCTTTCAGGCAAAGAATTTGGATCAGTAATGTAATCTAAATAAAACTCATTAATAAATTCTGAGTTGTTCCCTGCTAAAAAGGAAGTTTTTTTGTAAATTGTATTGTTCTCAGATGAAGACATTTAAAATTTATACTAACATAAATGTGTGAAAATCAACTATTAAGTTTTTGATAAAGTGTCTTACCAATGTCTGCTGGTGATTTTGAAATAGTAATACCAGCTGATTTCATTGTTTCTATTTTATCCTCTGCTCCGCCCTTGCCCCCTGAAATAATAGCGCCGGCATGGCCCATTCTTCTTCCTGGGGGAGCTGTCAATCCTGCAATGAAACCAACCATTGGTTTTTTAATCTTCTCCCTTTTCAGAAATTCTGCTGCTTCTTCCTCAGCAGAACCTCCTATTTCTCCAATCATAACTATTGATTTAGTTTTATCGTCCTTTAAGAAAAGTTCTAAACAATCAATAAAATTTGTGCCATTAATCGGATCACCTCCAATTCCTATGCATGTTGATTGGCCCATACCATTTGCTGAAGTTTGGGCTACGGCCTCATATGTTAAAGTTCCAGATCTTGAAACTATTCCTACAGTTCCTTTTTTATGGATGTTGCCAGGCATAATACCAATTTTACATTCATCAGGTGTAATAATCCCTGGACAATTAGGTCCAATTAATCTTGAATTACTTTTTTTTAAAACTTGTTTTACTTTAAGCATGTCTAAAACAGGTATACCTTCAGTAATGCAAACGATTAATTTTATTTTTGACTCAATTGCCTCAATTATAGCTGAGCCTGCAAACTTAGGGGGTACGTAAATCATTGTTGCATCAGCTGATGTCTTCTCTTTGGCTTCCTGAACAGAGTCAAAAACAGGTAAATCTAAATGTTTTTGGCCTCCCTTTTTTGGAGTCACACCGCCAACTAATTTTGTTCCATATTTTAAAGCTTGTTCTGAATGAAAAGTTCCATGAGTTCCGGTAAAACCTTGACAAATAACTTTTGTATTTTTATTCACTAAAACAGACATTACTTTATTGCATCTACAATTTTTTTAGCTGCGTCATTTAAATCTTCAGCAGATAAAATTTTCAAATTAGATTTATCTAATATCTCTTTTCCCTCTTTAAAATTTGTTCCTGCTAACCTTACAACTATAGGAACTGACAAATTAATTTCTTTAGCTGCATCAACCACACCTTGAGCAAGAATATCACATCTCATTATTCCTCCAAATATGTTTATTAAAATACCTTTTACGTTTTCATCAGAAAGTATAAGTTTAAAAGCAGCTGATACCTTTTCTTTTGAGGCTCCACCGCCAACATCTAAAAAATTGGCGGGCTCTTTACCGTATAATTTAATTATGTCCATTGTTGCCATAGCTAAACCAGCGCCATTTACCATACACCCGATTGATCCATTAAGTTTTATATAAGCGAGATCATGCTTACTCGCTTCAATTTCTGCTGGGTCTTCTTCGTTTAAATCTCGTAACTGTAAAATCTCTGGTCTTCTAAAAATAGAATTATCATCAAAATTCATTTTTGCGTCCAGGCAAATAATCTTTTTATCTGAAGTAATTATTAATGGGTTAATTTCTATTAAACTTGCATCTTTTTCTATCACTATTTTATACAAAGACTTAATAAGCCTCGTAGCCGTTTTTTTTTGACTAGAATCAAATTGAAATATTGAAATAATGTTTTCTATTTCTTTATCACTTGGACCATTTTCATTATAATCAATTTTATTTGTAACAATTTTATTTGGAGTTTCAATAGCAACTTTTTCTATATCCATGCCACCTTCGGTGCTACTAATAAATGCTATTTTTGAAGACTCTCTATCTATTAAACATGACAGATAAAATTCCTTAGAAATCTTAGATGCTTCCTCAATATAAAGTCTTTTAACTTCTTTTCCCTCTGGTCCAGTTTGATGAGTAATTAGAATTTTTCCCATCATTTTTTTTGCCTCTACCTCTAAATTTTCTTTATCTTTAACTAATTTTACTCCACCTGCTTTGCCTCTTCCTCCAGCATGAATTTGTGCTTTAAGTACAAATTCTTTGCTTTTTAATTTTGAAATTTTATCTTTAATTTCATTTAGTGAGTATATTACTATTCCCTCTGAAACTGGAGCTCCATATTCTTTCAAAATTTTTTTAGCCTGATGCTCGTGAATGTTCATAGAATTTAAATTGTTATATATTTTTTAATTTTTTTTTCCAGAGAAAACAAAATCTTTACAATTAATAATTTCATACTTTATGAGATGCTCATTTTTTAACACTTTTTTAAAACAATTAACCTGTATATAATCCAATATAACACTTTCATTCACATCTCTTAAAATATAAACATTCTTAATTTTTTTTTCTAAAATCAAATCTTTTAAAAACTGTTGATAGTTTTTATAAAATATATTACCTCTTATAGGAAAAGCTGAACCATCTTGCGGATACCATCTTGTAAAGCCATAAGTGTTTTCCTCTAAAAGAATAGAAAAAAAGGAATAATTAGTTAAAACAATTTTGTTTGACTTATCTTGTTTAATAAATTGATGCATTTTTTTTAGGTAATCTAATTCTTCTTTTACGTTATTTCTTGTTTTCTTATCAGGAGTAATCCAGTTTAAGCCTTGAAATTTTTTGCTTAGAATTTTTGCATCAATTGAATTTGAAAAATTTATATTTCTAAATTCATGAAATTTGCGGTCAATATTAAATCTTAAATGATATTTGACTGATGTAAAAATACATAAAACTAAAAGAAAGTATGTTAAAAAAAATTTTATTTTTTTATTTTCTTTAGAAATTTGTACATGAGCGAATGCTGAAATAAAAGGAATTAGAAAAAAAATAAATATTTGATTTTTAGTTAAAATTGTATGCTGAACTAAAAAAATAAATAAAAAGAAAATAATTAAAAAAATTTTAAAGTCCAAACTTTTAAAATTTATTTTTTTTTTTAAAATATTTTTAATTATTAAAAAAGTAAAAATTATTAGAGAAAGATATATAAATTTAAAATTTAAGAAAATATTTTTTAAATCGATATTTAAATTAGAAAATCTTTTTTCCCCGATATTTCTTGGGTAACTTATATATTGATCAAAAAAGTTATGAATACTCACCGAGTTTAATTTTAAAAAAAGAAAAATAAATAAAGTAGTTAGAATTGAAGAAAAAAAAAGTAATGTAATAATTTTTAAATTTTTTTTTTTACTATTGGAAAAAAAATGAAATAGTAAAACTATTATTATTATAATTAATATATAAGTTGCTGGGACTTGTTTACTTAAAAAAGAAAATGTCATTAAAGTTGGTATTAATAACCAAAGTATAGAGTTTTCTTTTTTCATTGCTTTAATAAATATTACTAATGCCAATAAAGATAAAAATGTAGAATGATGATCAACAAATGGTGTTCCACTCGAAGGGTAGGCTAAAATTGCAAAGCAAATTGCATAGAAAAAACTAATTTTTTTTTCTAAATTCAAATCAACCAATAAATAATAAATCGTTAATGTAAGTATTCCATTAAGTAAAGAAGCGTTTAAGATATATGTCTGCCAATTTACGCCTAAAATATAAAAAATAAATCCCTGTATGTAATCAATAAATGGTCCAGATACGGCCCAATAATCTTTGAACGGATGATCTCCTAATAGAATTCTAAAGCCAATATCAAAATGACTAAAGCTATCAGCCGGAAAAACTCCTCTATTACCTGAAAATTGATTTATTGCTATAGCAAATATAAAAAGGAATATTGGTAATAGGTTTTCTTGACTGAAAAATTTAAAAGATTTCATTTAATATTATTTTTAATCTAATATATTTTTAAGCTAATGATGAGTCGATTTTTTTGGCAGCATTAAATAACTCATTTACTGAGTTTATTGATGATTTAAAATCTTCTTTCTCTTTTTCAGACAAATTTATTTCGATTATCTTTTCAACACCATTTTTTCCTATTATAACGGGAACTCCAGCATAAATATCTTTTGTTCCATATTCACCGTTAAGATGGACTGCGCAAGGTAATTGTTTTTTCAAATCTTTAAGATAACTTTCAGCCATCTCTACTCCTGAAGCAGCTGGCGCATAAAAGGCTGATCCTTTTTCAAGGTATTTTACTATTTCAGCACCACCTTTTTTCGTTCTGTCAACTATTTGATCTAATTTTTCCTTAGATAATTTTCCTTCATTAACTAAATCATTTATCTTCTTTCCATCAACTTCTGTAGATCCAAGCATTGCTACCATGCTGTCACCATGGCCACCTAATACAAATGATTTTATCTTTTGTACTGGGACTTTAAGTTCTTGTGATAAAAAGTAAATAAATCTGGAGGAGTCTAAGATTCCAGCCATTCCAACAACTTTATTTTTAGGAAATCCAGAATATTTTTGTAAGGCCATAACAATTACGTCTAATGGGTTTGTAATGCAAATTACAAAGGCATTTGGTGATGTCTTTTTAATGCCTTCTGCAACTTGTTTTATTATTTTAAGATTAATCTCTAATAAATCATCTCTAGTCATGCCTGGTTTTCTAGGAACGCCTGCAGTAATTATAATTACATCTGAATTTTTTGTGTCTTCATAATTATCTGTTCCTAATAAATTTATATTGAATCCGTTTACTGGCGAAGATTGAGCTATATCAAGAGCTTTTCCTTTCGCAATTCCTGAAGATACATCAAACAAAACAACATCTGCTAATCCTTTTAGAGCTATTAAATGAGCTAAAGTTCCTCCTATTTGACCAGCTCCTATTAAAGTTATTTTTTTCATAACTAATCTTTTTTATTATTTCATTGTTGGCATTACAAACTCTGGGTCAGATCTTAAACCTGATGGCCATCTAGATGTAATTGTTTTCAGTTTTGTATAAAATCTTACTCCCTCAGGACCATGCATATGCTGATCTCCAAAGAGAGATCTTTTCCATCCTCCAAAACTATGAAAAGCCATTGGTACAGGTATGGGAATATTGATGCCTACCATTCCAATTTTGGCTTTACTTGAAAAAGTTCTTCCTGCATCTCCATCTCTTGTAAATATACTTACGCCATTTCCAAATTCATGATCATTAACTAATTTTAATGCTTCATCAAAATCTTTTGCTCTAACCACCGATAAGACTGGACCAAAAATTTCTTCTTTATAAATTCTCATATTTTTTTTTACATGGTCGAAAAGACACCCTCCGATGAAATATCCTTTTTCATATCCTTGTAATTTAAAATTTCTTCCATCGACAACTAATTTGGCACCCTCTTTTACACCGATATCTACATAACTTTTAACTTTTGATAAATGTTCTTGCGTCACTAGTGGGCCCATTTCTGATTGTTTATCCATCCCTGGTCCAACTTTTAATGCTTCAACTTTTTTTGTCAAAGAGTCTACAAGTTTGTCTCCAATTCCACCTACTGCAACCGCAACTGACTGAGCCATACATCTTTCTCCCGCTGAACCATAAGCAGCTCCCATTAATCCATTAACTGCCTGATCCAAGTCACAATCGGGCATCACCACACAATGATTTTTTGCTCCACCAAGAGCCTGAACTCTTTTTTCGTTCTTTGCACAATTTTCGTAAATATATTTTGCTATTGGTGTAGAGCCAACAAAGCTCATAGCAACTACATCTTTATTATTTATTAGAGCATCTACTGCTTCTTTATCTCCGTTTACAATATTGAATACTCCATCAGGGAGACCTGCATCTTTCAATAATTCAGCTAATCGCATTGAACATGATGGATCTTTTTCCGATGGCTTCAAAACAAAAGTATTTCCACAAGCAATGGCCATAGGAAACATCCACATTGGAACCATCGCGGGGAAATTAAAAGGTGTAATTCCTGCACAAACTCCTAATGGTTGTCGTACAGACCAGCTATCAACATTGGTACCAACATTTTCTGTAAATTCTCCTTTAAGCATTTGAGGAATACCACAAGCGTACTCAACTACTTCTAAACCTCTTGTTAATGAACCTCTTGCATCCTCGTAAACTTTGCCGTGTTCAGCTACTATAATTTTTGTTAGTTCGTCAGAATTCTTTTCGATTAATTCTTTAAATTTAAACATTATTCTTGCTCTTTGTAGAGGAGGTGTATTTGCCCAAGATACAAAAGCCTTCTTAGCAATTTCAACTGCTTGATTTACATCTTTCGTGGAAGCAAGTTTTACTTCAGAACTTTGTTCGCCTGTTGCTGGATTGAATACTTTATCTGTTCTTTTCGAGTCTCCGCTAAATGATTTACCTCCGACAAAGTGTTCAATAGTTTTCATGATGATATTGAATAAATAAGCTTTTAACTTGTTGCAAGCATTTTCTTGATAGATCCAATAGCTTTTGCTGGATTTAATCCTTTCGGACAAGAATTAGTACAATTCATAATAGTATGGCATCTATATAATTTAAGTTCGTCTGCTACTTTTTTAAGTCTCTCTTTTTTATCTCCATCTCTACTATCATTGATCCAACGGTAAGCTTGTAATAAAACTGCAGGTCCTAGGTATTTGTCACCATTCCACCAATAGCTTGGGCAAGAAGTTGAACAGCAAGCACATAATATACATTCATAATAACCATCTAATTTCTCTCTGTCTTTTTGAGACTGTTTGATTTCCTCTTTTTCTTTTCCTGTTTGTTCTGTTTGCAGCCACGGTTTAATAGACTCGTACTGTTTATAAAGAGTAGTTAGATCTCCAATTAGGTCTTTTACTACCTTCAAATGAGGTAGGGGATAAACATTTAAATCTCCATTAATATCAGTATGAGATTTAATGCAAGCTAAAGTATTTACTCCATCTATATTCATCGCGCACGAACCGCAGACACCATGGGCACATGATCTTCTGAATGTAAGCGATGGATCTATTTCGTTTTTTATTTTGAATAAAATATCCAAAACCTTTGGACCACAATTATCCATATCAACTTCAAAAGTATCGACTCTTGGACTTTGTTTTGTAGATGGGTCCCACCTATAAACATTTACTTTTTTTAAATTTTTTGAATTTGTCTTGTCTTTATAATACTTACCAACTTCTATTTTTGAACTTTGAGGTAAGTTAAATTGAACCATTCTTAATAAACTCTTTCCTTTGGTGGGAAGTATTGAACATCATTCGTTAGTGTTCTTGAATGAACATCTCTATATTTTATTTCTACTTTTTTATCGCTTTGCCAAGCCAAAGTGTGCTTCATAAAGTTTTTATCATCTCTCTTACTATAATCCTCTCTTGCATGAGCACCTCTACTCTCTTTTCTGCTATAAGCAGAGTCCATAGTGGTAAGAGCTTGTCTTATTAAATTATCAAATTCTAGAGTTTCAACTAATTCTGTATTGAAAAGAAGAGATTTGTCTTTAACTGAAATATCTTCAATACCCTCATAAGGCTTTCGTATTTGGTCCACTCCTTCTTTTAATGTTTTTTCTGTTCTAAACACAGCACATTTTGATTGCATTGTTTTTTGCATATTTAATCTTAATTCTGCTGTCTTAGTAGCGCCTGAAGAGTTTCTAATTTTATCAAATCTATCTAAACATTTATCCGTCTCTGAACTCGAAACTTCTTCATGAGCCATACCTGGTTTCACAAGTTCTGCTGCCCTTTTAGCAGCCGCCCTTCCAAACACCACAAGGTCAATTAATGAATTTGAACCTAATCTATTAGCCCCATGCACTGATACACAAGCTGCCTCCCCGATAGCCATAAGCCCGGGTACTGTTTTTTCTGAACCATTTAAAGTTAAAACTTCTGCTTTATAATTCGTTGGAATACCACCCATGTTATAGTGAACAGTAGGAACAACTGGAATTGGTTGTTTGTTCACATCAACATTTGCAAAAGTCTTTGCAGCCTCGGTAATACCTGGGAGTCTTTCTTCTAGAACCTCTTTATCTAAATGATCTAAGTGTAAATTTATGTGATCTTTATCTTTACCAACACCTCTACCTTCATTAATTTCCATCTCCATTGATCTGCTTACTACATCTCTAGAAGCTAAATCTTTTGCGTTAGGTGCGTAACGCTCCATAAATCTTTCACCTTTACCATTTACTAAAAATCCTCCTTCTCCTCTTGCTCCCTCTGTTATTAAACATCCAACTCCGTAAATTCCAGTTGGATGGAATTGCACAAACTCCATATCCTGTAAGGGCAATCCAGCTCTTAATACCATTGCATTACCATCACCAGTACAAGTATGCGCCGAGGTAGCTGAGTAATAAACTTTACCATAACCACCTGTTGCTATTATTGTAATGTGCGATCTAAACCTATGAATAGTACCATCAGTTAAATTCCAAGCTATAACTCCTTTGCACTCTCCATTTTTCATTATTAAGTCTAATGCGAAGTATTCGATAAAAAATTCTGTATTGTGTTTTAGTGCTTGACCATAAAGAGTGTGTAAAATCGCATGGCCCGTTCTATCAGCAGCAGCACATGTTCTTTGAGCTGTTCCATTTCCATAATTTTTTGTCATTCCACCAAAAGGTCTTTGATAAATTTTTCCATCATCTGTTCTGCTAAAGGGAACACCATATCTCTCTAATTCAACAACTGCTCTTGGAGCTTCCTTGCATAAATATTCTATAGCATCCTGATCGCCTAACCAGTCAGAACCTTTGACAGTATCGTACATGTGCCATCTCCAGTCATCCTCTCCCATATTTCCAAGTGCAGCCGAGATACCTCCTTGAGCTGCAGATGTATGGCTTCTTGTTGGAAAGACTTTTGAAATGCAGGCTGTTTTCAATCCAGCTTCAGATAAACCAACCGCTGCTCTAAGACCAGACCCTCCTGCTCCTAAAACAACAACATCATATTCATGATCTATAATTTTATATGCGCTCATTAAGTTAAATTATATATTCCTGTAATAGTTAATAAAGGCATAACTATAGCAAATAAATTTAATAGTTTATTTGCGACATTTTTGATTTTTTGATCTTTAATATAGTCCTCGAATATCTCACTTATTGTTAAAGCTGAAAAAAAGAAAGCTATTACTATAAATATTGAAAATAAAATTCTTGTTGGTTGTTGAGCAAAGAAAAGAACCACTGATTGATAATCGTTCTCATAAATAGAAATAAAATTTACAATAAACCAAATCATAAAGGGAATAAGTAAAAAAGAACTTATTTTTGTAAATAACCATTTTTTTGTAGAAACATGCATGTTAAAAAATATTTTTTCCTATTAAATAAAATGTAATTGTAAGTACAAATGATCCAACTAAAGCTAAAACTCCAGTGACCTTCGAAATCTTTAAATCGAAACCATACCCTAAATCCCAAAATAGATGACGTAATTCATTTAAAATATGAAAACTAAACGTCCAACAAAGTCCAACAGCTACAAATTTTCCAAAAAAACTTTGAAGGAAATTACTTATAATTAGGTAGCTCTCTGCTCCAAGCAATAAAGACAAACTCCAGAAACAAATTATCGTAATGGCTAAAATATTTATCACTCCAACAATTCTATGTGTAATGGAAAGTAAAGAAGATATTTGCCATCTATAAATTTGAAGATGAGGGCTTAAAGGATTTTTTTTTTCTTCCATATAAGATTTATAAACTAAAGTTATAATTTTTTCACTAAGAGCTCTGCGATCTGAACAGTGTTTAAAGCCGCCCCTTTTAATAAGTTATCAGATACGACCCATATATTAATAGCCTTTACATTTGAATTATCTTTTCTGATTCGAGAAATGTAAGTTGTATAATCTCCTTCTGCTTCAATTGGTGTAATATACCCACCGTCTTTTCTTTCATCGATGACTTTACATCCTGGTGCATTACTTAAGATTTTTATAATATTTTCAAAATCATATAAATTATCAAATTCAATATTTATAGACTCAGAGTGTCCAGTTCTTACTGGTACCCTCACACAAGTCGCTGTAACATCAATGTCGTGATCAAGAATTTTTTTTGTCTCATTTGTCATTTTTAATTCTTCTTTTGTGTATCCATCTTTATCAAAAGTATCGATGTGTGGTATTAAATTAAAAGCAATTTGTTTGGTAAAATTTTTTGAATTAATTTTTTTATTTTCTAAATATTTTTGAGTTTGTTCAAATAATTCATCCGTTTGGGCTTTACCAGCGCCGGATACAGCCTGATAAGTTGAAACAACAACTCTTTTTATTTTATATTCATCATGTAAAGGTTTCAGTGCGAGAACCATCTGCATTGTTGAACAATTAGGATTTGAGATAATGTTGTTATGCTTGATTAATGCTTCAGCGTTTACTTCGGGAACAACTAAGGGAACATCTGATTGCATTCTGAAATAACTAGAATTATCAATCACTATAGTTTTTTTTGCAGCTTTAGGGGCCCACTCTTTGGCGATTTGGCTACCTGCAGCAAAAAAAGTTATTTGAGCTTTTGAAAAGTCGTAGCTTTCTAAATTTTCAATAACAATTTCTTCTCCTCGAAATTTAATTTTTTTTCCAGCGCTTTTTTCTGAGGCAACTAAATATAGTTCTTTAAATGGAATTTTAGATTTCTCTAATATTTCAATTGTTTTTCTTCCCACATTTCCTGATGCTCCAATAATTGCAAAATTCATATAATTATTACTTTATTTTAATTTTGCTATAATTGCATCACCCATGACAGAAGTAGAGACCTCTTTCATGTTTTTTGACATGATATCTTTGGTTCTTAACCCGTCATCAAGAACTCTTTGAACAGCTTTATCTAATTGTTCTGCTTCTTTGTCTAAGTCGAGAGAGTATTTTAATGCCATAGATAAGCTTAGAATTGTAGCAATAGGGTTAGCAATATTTTTCCCAGCAATATCTGGTGCGGACCCATGAACAGGTTCATACATTGATCTAATTTTACCGTTTTTGTCTTTAGCTCCTAAAGAGGCTGATGGTAGTAAGCCTAAGGATCCTGTTAACATCGCAGCCTCATCTGAAAGAATGTCGCCAAATAAGTTATCAGTAACAATTACATCAAATTGCTTTGGATCTCTTAATAACTGCATTGCACAATTGTCTGCTAGCATATGGCTTAGTTCAATTTTTTTGTATTCTTTATCTTTAAGAGCCTGAACTTCTTCTCTCCATAAAATTCCTGCTTCCATTACATTAGATTTTTCACAAGAAGTTACTTTATTTTTCCTTTTTTTTGCTAAATCAAAAGCTACTCTTGCCACCCTCTGAATTTCACCAGTTGTGTAAGTATGAGTATTAATTCCTTTTCTCTCATTATTTTCTATTGGCTCTATACCTCTAGGTTCACCAAAATAAATTCCACCGGTTAACTCTCGTACAATCATAATATCTAAACCAGATATTATTTCTGGTTTAAGTGAAGATGCTTCTACCAATTGTTTGAAACATATTGCTGGTCTCAAATTAGCAAATAATTTTAATTCTTTTCGAAGCTTAAGAAGGGCTCTTTCTGGTCTCTTAGAAAATTCTAAATTATCATACTTAGGTCCTCCAACAGCTCCTAGGATTACAGCTTCACTCTCAAGTGCCTTGTAAAAAACTTCATCTGTAATTGGATTCTTGTGTTTATCATAAGAAGCTCCACCAACAAGACCTTCTTCAATTTTAAAATCTAATGATTTATTTTTATTAAACCATTCAATTATTTTTCTTGCTTCTCTGATAACTTCTGGTCCAATACCATCACCAGGTAGCAAGAGTATTTTTCGATCCTTAACTTTAATCATTATTTAATAACCATGGTTTATTGAGTTTTAATTTTTTTTCAAAATCATCAATATAATTTATTTTTTTCATAGATAACCCAATATCATCCAGCCCCTCGATCAAACATTTTTTTTTAAAAGAATCTAGTTCAAATTTGACAACTTTATTTCCAAATTTAATTTCTTGTTTTTGAAGATCTACTTCAACCTCTTCTTTTCTTTTGGAATACTCTGATAGCTCAATTACTATTTGCTCACTAGTTTTTATTGGTAAAATACCATTTTTAAAACAATTATTATAAAATATGTCTGCGAAGCTTGAACTGATAATACATTTTATACCAAAATCAGATAAAGCCCATGGAGCATGCTCTCGAGATGAGCCACATCCAAAGTTTTTTCCTGCTAATAAAATTTTTGATTTATTGTAAGGCTCATTATTTAATGTAAAATCCTTAATAAGTTTTCCATTTTCGTCGTATCTCATCTCATAAAATAAACTTTTTCCTAATCCTGTCCTTTTAATAGTTTTCAAGAATTGCTTTGGAATAATCATGTCCGTATCGATATTCTGTAATGGCAAGTATGAAGGGATGCTCTTTAAGTTTATGAATTTTTCCATTATTGAATCTCTCTCACATCAGCTAAATGTCCATTTACTGCTGCAGCAACAGCCATACCTGGACTTACTAAATGTGTTCTTCCACCACGACCTTGTCTTCCCTCAAAATTTCTATTAGATGTCGATGCGCATCTTTCTTTGGGTTTTAATTTATCCGCATTCATTGCAAGACACATTGAACAACCAGGCTCTCTCCATTCGAAACCAGCTTCTTTAAAAATTTTATCTAGACCTTCTTCTTCAGCTTGAGCTTTTACCAAACCGGAGCCAGGGACAACAATAGCGCTTACATTTTTTGCTACTTTCTTACCTTTCAGTAAATTTGCAGCATTCCTCAAATCTTCAATTCTACCATTAGTGCAACTTCCGATAAAAACTTTGTCTATTTTAATATCTGAAATTTTTGTATTTGCTTTTAAACCCATATAAGTAAGCGATCTTATCATTGCAGCTTTTCTATCTTCGTTGGACTCTTTGCTTGGATCAGGAACAATACTTGTTACAGAAGCAACATCCTGAGGAGATGTCCCCCAAGTCACCAGAGGTTCAATTTCTCTTGCATCGATATTTATTTCTTTATCAAATTTACAATCTTTATCAGAATATAATTGTTTCCAATAAGTTAAAGCTTTTTCCCAATTCGCTTCTTTAGGAGACATAGGTTTGTTTTTAAAATATTCAAAAGTTTTTTCATCTGGTGCTATTAATCCTGCTCTTGCTCCTGCCTCAATAGTCATGTTGCAAACTGTCATTCTCTCTTCGATACTAAGATTTCTTATGACTTCACCTGCAAACTCAATAACAAAACCGGTTCCACCTGCTGTTCCGATAGTTCCAATAATTTTTAAAATTACATCTTTAGCGGTAACACCTATTGGTAATTTACCATTTACATTAATTCTTAAATTTTTTGATTTTTTTTGAATTAAAGTTTGGGTAGCTAAAACATGTTCAACTTCTGAAGTTCCGATTCCAAATGCCAAAGCTCCAAAGGCTCCATGAGTTGCAGTATGACTATCACCACAAACAATAACTGTTCCCGGTTGGGTAAAACCTTGTTCTGGTCCTATAATATGAACAATACCTTGTCTTTTATCATTAACATCAAAAAGATTAATGCCAAATTCTTTACAGTTGTTTCTTAAAGTATCCACTTGAATTTTAGACTCTTCGTCGTCTATTCCTTTTGATCTATCAGTTGTTGGAACATTATGATCTGGAACAGCTAAAGTTAATTCAGGTTTTCTTACTTTTCTTTTTTGCATTCTTAAACCTTCAAATGCTTGGGGGCTTGTAACTTCGTGAATTAAATGTCTATCGACATAAATTAATGAAGTGCCATCATCTTGTTCATGGACAAGATGGTTTTCCCATATCTTATCATATAGAGTTTTTGACATTTAAAATTATTTTTTTTCTTTAGTCGATTTCTGCTCTTTAACTTCTGGCGAAGTTTCTTTTTTTTCGACACTTACATCTTTTTCTTTTTCAGCAGTTGTTTCGACTTTCACAGGTTCAGCTACCTTTTTTGGTTCTTCTACTTTGACAGATATATCAACACCAATTTTCTTTTTAATTTTTTCTGCAATTCTAGCAGATTTACCTTTTCTATCTCTTAAGTAATAAAGTTTGGCTCTTCTAACTTTTCCTGATCGAATTACTTTTATAGAGTCTACATTTGGACTATATAGCGCAAAGGTTCTTTCAACTCCTTCACCAAAAGAAATTTTTCTTACAGTGAAAGAGGAGTTTAAGCCTCTGTTCTTTTTTGCAATGCAAACACCTTCAAAATATTGGATTCGTTCTCTTTTTCCTTCGACAATTTTCACGCCTACTTTAATAGTGTCTCCAGGAGAAAATTCAGTGATTTTCTTATTGGCTGTAATTTTTTGAATTGCCGCCTTATTTATATCTTCAATGTTTTTCATTTTTTTTCTCTAAGTATTTTTTCCAAAGATCAGGTCTTTGGCGTTGTGTTATAGCCTCAGATTGAGCTAAACGCCACCCCTTTATTTTAGCATGATCACCTGAAAATAAGACCTCTGGCACTTTTTTGCCCTCCCAATCTCTTGGTTTAGTGTATTGAGGATATTCCAAAAGATCATTCTCAAAACTTTCATCTTTAGCAGAATTTACATTGCCTAACACACCCGGGAGAAGTCTTACTAATGCATCCACAAATACAAATGATGCGCTCTCACCTCCAGATAAAATAAAATCTCCTATACTGTATTCTTCGATATTTCGTGTCTCTAAAAGTCTTTGATCAATACCTTCAAAATGGCCGCATAAAATATTTATTTTTTTTAACTTACTCAAAGATTTTACCTCATGTTGATCTAGCCTTTTACCTTTAGGAGATAGGTAAATGATTTTTTCTTTAGCTTTTATATTTTTATCTAAAGCGGATGCTACAACATCTGGTTTTAATAACATGCCACTCCCACCACCAAAAGGTGTATCATCAACTGTCCGATTATCATCAAAAGCATAGTCTCTTATATCTATAACTTTGAGACTCCATTTTTGTTTTTCCTTAGCTTTCTTGTAAATGCCAACGTCTAAGAGCCCAGGATATAAATCAGGATACAAAGTAAATATTTGTACTTCGAGCATTTTTTAAAACCTTATTTTTTATCTTTTGGCTCTTCCTTTTTAGCTTCTGCTTTAGGCTGATCCTTTTTAGCTTCTGCTTTTTTCGGTTCTTCCTTTTTAGCTTCTGCTTTTTTTGGTTCTTCCTTACTTTCTTCAGCACTTTTCTTTCTATCCTTTTTAGGAATAGCTTTATGAGGATTGTTTCCCGGCTTCGGCATTGGCATTATTTGGAGTTCACCTAAAAGTCTAGAAACTCTAAGAGTTGGTTGAGCACCTTTACTCATCCAATATTTTACTCTCTCAGCTTCTATCTTAATTCTTTCTTTTTTATCTCTTGGAAGTAATGGATTGTAAGAACCAATTTTTTCAATAAATTTACCGTCTCGTGGGTATCTTCCATCAGCGATAACTATTTTATATATCGGTCTTTTCCTTACTCCTCCCATTGATAGTCTTATTCTTAACATGTTTTACCTTTCATTTTAGTTTATTGAGCATTTCATCCGGGATCATTCCAGATGGAATTTTTTTTCCTTGTGACATCTTTTTCATCATTTCTGACATCATTTTAAATTGTTTAAGTAACTTATTTATTTTGGAAACATCTACTCCAGCGCCTTGGGAAATTCTTTTTCTTCTAGAACCGCTAATGATTTTTGGATTTTCTTTTTCAATTTTTGTCATGGATAAAATAATAGCCTCATTTTCAACAAGCATTCTTTCGTCTATGTTAGCTTGATCCATTTTAGCTTTCATTTTATTTATACCAGGTAACATTGACATAACTCCTTCCATACCTCCCATTTTTTTCATTTGTCTTAATTGTGAAAGATAAGAGTCCATTGTAAAAATACCTTTTTTGAGTTCTTCTTCAGTTTCTTTAATTTTTTCTTCACTTAAATCTTGTGCCGCTTTCTCGACAAGTGTAACCACATCACCCATTCCAAGAATTCTGTTAGCTAACCTGTCAGGATGAAACATTTCAAAGTCAGAAACTTTTTCTCCGACACCAATATATTTTATAGGTTTGCCAGTGATGTGTTTCATACTCAATGCAGCTCCACCACGCGCATCTCCATCAACTCTAGTTAAAATAATTGATGAAAGGTTGATCGCTTTATTAAATTCTTTTGCAACATTTACAGCTATTTGACCGGTTAAAGAATCGGCAACTAGAATAGTTTCGGCTGGTTTTGTTAAATCTTTAATTTGTTTAATCTCAGACATCATTGGTAAATCTATTTGCGTTCGACCAGCGGTATCAAAAATTATAACATCTGAACCACTAAGATTTGCAGCGTTGAGTGCTCTTTTAGTAATATCAATAGGTTGTTGTTTTTCTATGATCGGTAAATTTTGTATATTATTTTTTTCTGCTAATAATTTTAATTGTTCTTGAGCAGCAGGTCTGTAAACGTCCAAACTTACAAGCATAACTTTTTTTTTATGATTTTTTTCAATTAACTTAGCTAATTTAGCAGCTGAAGTTGTTTTTCCTGACCCTTGTAAACCTACCAATAATATAGAAACTGGTGGAACTGCTTTAAGATTAATCTCCTCGTTCTTAGAACCAAGTATGTTTACTAATTCATCGTAAACAATCTTTACTATCATTTGACCAGGTGAAGTTGATCTAATGATCTCCTGGCCAATAGCTTTTGGTTTTACATTTTCAACGAAATCTTTAACAACTGGCAGCGCTACGTCAGCCTCTAATAAAGCTAAGCGTATTTCTTTTAAGCCAGAATCCACTTGTTCTTCCGTTAAGGAAGGAGCGCTTTTTAGTTTAGAAAAAATATTTTCTAATTTATTTGTTAAGTTTTCAAACATTTTAATAACGTCCAACACCTATCGCACTAGTGGGCGAACCTTCGCTGACTAGTGTCGACACTCTTGTTTTCAAGAGTACCGCAAAAACTTAAGTATTTGCGGAAAGTTCGTGGAAACTACAATTTGGGGTTTTAAAAGTCAATGAATAATTATACTAATCTACTTATATGCCTTTGATTAATGCTTTTAGAATGGATGGTTTAGGTAATAGATTTATCATCATAGATAGAAGAGAAAAATCCATAAATATACCAAAAGAAAAAATAATTCATTTGGGAAATTTACAATCTTTTCATCGTAATATTGCATTTGATCAAATTATATTTATTGAAAAAGAAATTAATAATACTTTTCCAATAACCATTTTTAATTCAGATGGAGGCGAGGTAAGTGCATGTGGAAATGGAAGTAGGTGTGTGGCTTACTTATTAAGTAAAGATTTAAATAATAAAGAAATTAAATTAAAAACAAATAATAGATTGCTTAATGCGAAAATTGTTGGAGAGTCAGATGTTCAACTGGAAATGGGGAAACCTGTATTTGAGTGGAATAAAATTCCATTAAAAGAAAAGTTAGATCACAAAAATATAACTCTAGACGTTGATGGTAAAAAATTCACCAATGGATTTAGCCTTAACGTAGGGAACCCTCATATAATTTTTTTTGTTAAAGATTGTTTTGAATACGATCTAAAAATATTAGGGCCAAAAATAGAGACTCATGAATTATTTCCTGACCGAACCAATGTAACTTTTGCTCAAATAGATGACGAAAATAATATTTCAGTGAATGTTTGGGAACGTGGTGCAGGATTAACAAAAGCATGTGGAACAGCTGCTTGTGCTACTGCTGTTGCAGCCTTTATCAAGAAGTTAACTAAAAATGATATCAATATTAAGTTTGAGGAAGGAAGTTTAAATATTAAAGTGGATGCAGATCTCAATATATTTATGAGAGGTCCAGTTTCAGAAATAAAACATACTAGCCTTGAAATCTAAATGGGTTTATTTGATAAATTTAAAATAGGATTAGGTAAAAGTTCAGATGGGCTCTCTACAGGTTTTAAAAATATATTTTCTAAAAAAAAAATTGATGAAACTGTTCTTTCAGAATTTGAAGAATTAATTATTACATCTGATGCGGGAGTAGAAGTTGCAAAAGAATTAAGAAAAGATTTTGAGAACTTCAAAGTTGATAAAAAGTTAGAAGATCATAAAGAAATTTTGAAACTGATAGCGGATAAATTAGCAATTAATCTTCAAAAGTATGAAAAAGATCTTAGCCTGATGGGAAACGCAAAATCTGCTGTTATAGTTGTATCCGGAGTAAATGGAGTTGGAAAAACAACCAGTATCGGAAAACTTGGGAAGTATTTCAAAGACAATAATAGATCTGTAGTTTTTGGAGCTGCGGATACTTTTAGAGCAGCTGCCATAGATCAATTGCAAGTTTGGGCTGCGAAAGTCAAAGTTGATATTATTAAATCTGAAATCAATAGTGATCCAGCCTCTGTAGCTTTTAAGACTGCTGAATTTGCAAAAAAAAATGAAATTGATGTAGCTTTAATTGATACAGCGGGAAGACTTCAAAATAAAAAGAATTTAATGGAAGAGTACAAAAAAATTATTAATGTACTTAAAAAAATTGACTCTTCATATCCTAACGAAGTAATTCTTGTCTTAGATGCAACTACAGGACAAAATGCACTTAATCAAGTTGAAGAATTTAGCAAGATACATGATTTGACAGGTTTAATTATTACTAAACTTGATAGTACTGCTAAAGGAGGAGTTGTTTTAGCAATTTGTAAAAAATTTAAACTTCCAATTGTTGCTGTTGGAATGGGTGAGAAGGAAACTGATTTACAACCTTTTAATGCTGAATATTTTTCAAAAGCTTTATTAGGAATTGAAAGTTAAAGTTTATTAATAAAATTTTTTATCTTAGAGAGTAGTTCTTCGTTATACTCCATCATATGATCATCATTATCAGGAAAATAACTAAATTTAGGGTTATTAGCTTTTTCAAAAAGTTCTAGTCCCATTATTTGGGGTACAATATTATCTTTTTTTCCATGCATAATTAAAATTGGAGAATTAATTTTTTTGATTTTATTTTTTGAGTCATATCTATCCTTAAGTAGTAAGTTAATCGGTAAGCACGGATAATAAATTTTTGCTGCATCAGCTATTGAAGTAAATGGAGATTCTAAAATAACTCCAGCAAATTTATTATTTGAGGCTAGTTCAGTAGCTACACCAGTCCCTAAAGACTCTCCATATAGAATAATATCATTTTTATTTATTCCTTGTTCATTTAGCCATTCAACTACCCTATTACCATCGTGATAGAGATTTTTCTCTGAGGGTTTGCCCTTATTTCCACTGAAGCTTCTCCATGAAATCAATAAAATGTTTACATCAAGTTTATTAAGCTCATTAAGTTTATGAACTCTATTTAAGAGATTTCCAGCATTTCCATGAAAAAAAAGTATGGTTTTAAATTTAGATAAATCTTTTTTTATAAACCAAGATTTAAGTGAAATATTTTCATCTGTATTGATAAACAATTCTTTATATTCAAAAGTAATTTTGTCGTTTAAATAATTATTTTCACTGGGGTGATATAATAAATTTCTTTGATAAAAATATATAAAGATAGTTATTCCAATATAGGCTAATATTATTGAGCTTGCTGCTAGATAAAAATATTTCATGATTTAATTTTCCTTGCTAAATATACACCAGCAAAAACAAATGCTGCTCCGAAATAGTGAAAATTTAAAAGAGCTTCATCAAAAAGTATAATGCCATAAATAGCAGAATAAATTGAAAAAATATAAAGGGTAAAACCAGTTAATGAAGCGCCAAGATATTTTTGCACTTTAGTATATAAAGTGAAAGCAATGATGCCAGGCGATATTGCTGCGAACAATACCCAAAATATGAAATTATTGTTGAAGCTAGTATTAAAATAAAAAACCTCTTCTAAAATATAAAAAGGAAACAAAGATATAGCCCCAAACATTGCTATTAAAGTAAATCTAGCCATTAAACTAAATTTACTTTTCCAATTTAAAAGATAAATGGAATAGATCGCCCAGCCCATAGCTGCACCAATCATCCATAAGTCGCCAGATGTAAATTTAAAATTTATTAATAAATCTAAGTTTCCTTTACTAATAATTGCAAGCACACCAATTAAACATAAAACTAAACCTAAAATTCTTGAAGAATTTATTTTATCCTTGAAAAACATGACTGATAAAATAATTATAAAAACAGGTGATGAAGTATAAATGATACCCATGTTCGCCATCGTAGTTGACATTCCAGCTATGAAAGGAAATGCACCACAAACACCGCAACCCATGGACCCTAGGAAAAACAGTTTCCAAAACTCTTTATTAAAATATTTTTTATTTGAAAGAATTTCGCTATAGAAAAAAGGCAATAATATTACAAACACGGTTAGCCATCGCCAAAAAGCTAAAGATACTGGAGGTACGTACTCTACTCCCCCACGCGCAACAATAATGTTTGTTGCCATAAAAATTGGCTGAATGAACAATAATAGATAAGGAAAGTAACTATTATTTTTTGTCAATGAAGGCTTCATAAAACATCATTACAATTACCATGCCCATTAAAATGTAAACAGGAAGCACATCAAAAAAACCTATCATCATTGATCTAGTTAATGTCGTAGCTAGACCAATTAAAAAAAACGTACAGAGTGCAACTCCAATAATTATTGTAACTTTATCCTTCATCTTTGCAATTTTTCTCTAGCCAGTTCGCTGTTCCCAAGAATCTTAAGTCATCAAGTTTATCGCCAACTACCTGGACGCCTAATGGTAGGTCATTTTCACCTGTAAGTAAAGGTAAGGAAATTGTGGGTAATCCAAGGTATGTCCAAATTTTTTGGAAGTCTGCGCTACCTGTTGATTTCAATCCCTTATCTGCTACTCCGCTTGATGAAGGAGTAATAATTCCATGATAGTCCTCAAAAACTTCTTTGTATGACTCATAGCTTTGCTTCATAAAATCTGCAGCGTCTCCGTATTCTTTTGCTGAATATTTTAATCCTCTGGAGATAGCTTCTCTCATTTCTTTTGATAGTTTTGTTTTATCTTTTTTATAATAAACCTGAAAATTATTTGCCATGTCAACTTCATGAATTATTTGATGATACTTTGGGATATCTTCAAAATATGATGGTGTATCAAATACCTCAACATTCTTTTTAAAATTTTTGATTAAAAATTCAAAAGCCTGCTGCGATTTTTTATTAATATTTTTCCAATTTTTTGTTTTGTAAAAGATGAACTTAGGATCAAAAACAGGACCTTTCTCACATTCCTCAACCATCTTTTCAGCAGCAAAATAAACTGTTGAGGGATCGTGTAAATCTTTTCTAATTAGTGACTTAGCAAGTAAGGCAACATCTTTTACCGTTTTACCAAATACACCCATTGTATCTAATTTTTCTGAAACTTTTAGGACACCATTTCTTGAGATCAATCCATAAGAAGGTTTATAGCCAACAACTCCGCAATATGATGCTGGTCTAATTACTGAACCTCCAGTTTGAGAACCAACCGATAAAGGAGCCATATGTGCAGCAACTGCAGCTGCTGATCCGCTTGATGAACCTCCCGGAGTTCTTGCATAATCATGAGGATTTTTTGTTTTAGAGGGGTGTATGTAAGCAAGTTCACAAGTAACAGTTTTACCCATTATTATTGCGCCCGAATTTTTTAATAAGTTAACAATTTCAGAGTCCTGTGAATTAGACATTTTTTTTCTAAATACTGTCCCACATTCAGTCGGCATGTCATAGGTTCCTATAATATCTTTAATTGCGACGGGTATCCCGTGCAATGGCCCTAGAGGTTTTCCAGATTTTCTATAAGTATCCGCTTCTTCAGCTTTTTCTATTAAAAGTTTCTTATCTATAAATTGCCAAGCTTGAACATCTTTTTCAAATTTTTTTATTCTATCTAAATATGCTGTGCAAAGATCAACGGATGATATTTCACCTGAATAAAGTTTTTTAGATAACTCGTATGCACTTAAAGATGTAACGTCTATCATTTAAATTTATTAATTAGCAAATAATGTATCTGGCAACCAAAGAGCTATTCCTGGGAAGAGATACATTAAAAACATAGCTAATATAACTATACCTAGAAAAGGCATAATACCTTTAAATATTTCCATTAACTCTACATTTTTACTTTGTACACCTTTTAAATAGTACGCGGACATTGCCATGGGTGGAGTTAAAAATGAAGTTTGTAAATTTAAAGCAATTAACATTGCAAAAAAGTAAGGGTTAACTTCAAAAAATGCCACTAAAGGTAAAAATATCGGTACAAAAATGATTAATATCTCTGTCCACTCTAATGGCCAACCCAGTAAGAAAATTATAATTTGAGTAATTACCAAGAACTGCCAAGGTTGTAGATTCATTGATTTAAAGAAATGTTCAAATACTTCGTGTCCACCTAAATAAGAAAAGACTGAAGCAAAGGTCCATGATCCTATAAACAACCACATAATCATGGCAGTCGTTTTTGCAGTTAAAAATACCGACTCCTTAAAATTTTTCCACTTAAGCGTTTTATAAAAATATGAAAGTACTAATGCCCCAAATGCTCCAACCGCTGCCGCTTCTGCAGGAGTTGCAAGTCCTCCTAAAATAGTTCCTAATACTAAAATTATTAAAGAGAAAAGCGGTAAGAAGGAAACCATTACCTCTTTTAGAATTACTGATCTTGGTGGAATATCTTCCTTAGGTGGTTTAGGTGCGATCGAAGGATTAAAATAAGCTAAAGTTACCGCATAACCTATATATAATCCTGCTAATAATAATCCTGGAAAAATTGCTGCAGCAAATAATCTTAAAGGAGAGAGTTGAGCAATTACAGAGTAAACGATTAACATAATGCTAGGCGGAATTAAAATACCCAAACAACCTCCAGAACAAATTACTCCAGAAGCAAACTTTTTATCATATCCAGCTCTGATCATCGCTGGCCAAGCAAGAAGCCCCATTAAAGTTACCACGGCTCCGATAATTCCAGTCGCTGTAGAAAATAAAGCACAAGTAACTAATGCAGCTACTGCCATTGAAGCTGGTAGTCTATGGGAAGCTAGTCTAATCGCAAAAAATAATCTTGAAACTATTCCAGCTCTTTCAACTAAATACCCCATAAATAAAAAGAGTGGGACCGCTGTCAAAACTGTATTATCCATAACGGTGTAAGTATTTTGAACGAATAATTGGAAGATTCTGTTATCAAAAAGATGTTCCATTCTTGTCGGATCAAAGTAAGCGTAATAACCAAAACCAACTCCCATTGCCATTAATGTAAATGCTATTGGGAATCCAAGTAGCACTGCAAATAGGAATATTCCCATCATTAAAATTGCGATTTCAGGATTAGTTAAATTAAATAACATCTTTTTGATCCTCGTCTTGTGAAGTTCTCATTAACATTTTTTCTGTTTCCTCTGCTACAACCATTCTTGCAGGCCAGTGTCCTGTTTGAATGCAAATGATTGCTCTACAAACTTCGCTGATACCTTGTAACGTTAATAAAATTCCTGCAGCAGGAATTAAAGATTTAGCCATATAAATTTGAATTTGAGCAGGGCTGTTCCAACTTGTTTCTTTTATCTTCCATGCAAGCGAAGCGTACTCATAACCATAAAATGCAAGAGCAAGCACACCTGGAAAGAAAAATATAAAATATAAAACTAAATCGATGTAACCCTGAGTTCTTGGTTTAAAAAGTCTGTAAATTACATCACCTCTCACATGAGCCTCAGTAGAAAGAGTATAAGCACCTGCCATCATAAAAATCGCACCGTACATTTGTAAACTGAAATCAAAATTCCATAAGGTAGGAGCATTAAAGGCATATGCCATAACTACTTCGTAGCAAGTTCCGCCCATTAAAATTACGATACACCAAGAAAACGCCTTTCCAACGGAAGTGCTTAAAGTATCTGCAAAATGAATAAATCCCCTCATGAATTTTTAAACTATGCTAATTTTTTTATTATTTCCATAAAAAAAGGGGGTGATAAATCACCCCCTTTTTACGTTTAAAATATAATTAAATTTTAACTTTAGCTATAGAGCCGAATTCATTCTCGTAAGCCAACTTGTAGTTAGGTTGGTTCATGAGCAAGTACTTCATAACTCTCTTAGCGTATTTCTTCTGTGAATCTACAATCTTTTTAAAGAATGGATCTTTCTTATTGAAATCTCCAATTACTTTATCCCAACCTTTTAATTGTTGAGCTAAGATCGCATCAGACGTTTGATACACATTTACTTTGTGCTGATTCATCAATTTAGATAAGTCAGCAGAGTATCTTACTAATGCTTTAAAGTAGTTATCACTGTTCGCAGCGTAAGCAGCATTTTTTAGAATAGCCTGATGTTTAGGCGATAGTCCGTTAAATGTCTTCTTATTTACTGGAATTTCAAACATCTCTTGTGATTGGTGGAAGCTTCCTAAGTGATAATGCTTAGAAACGTCTTGCATACCAAACTGAGAGTCTGAAGTTGGGTTGTTAAACTCAGCAGCTTCAATCAAACCTGTCTTCATTGCAGGCTGAATTTCACCTCCTGGTAATTGTCTTACAACCATTCCCAT
The DNA here is from genome assembly GCA_902557785.1 of uncultured Pelagibacteraceae bacterium. Taxonomy (GTDB): domain Bacteria; phylum Pseudomonadota; class Alphaproteobacteria; order Pelagibacterales; family Pelagibacteraceae; genus Pelagilacustribacter. The sequence goes on from CACEBP010000003.1 coordinate 46,816, forward strand.
TGCTGTTAATACGTTAGTAGCTAATCCTACTGTTCTGTACTTCATACCTTTTACATCAGATACTTTTGTTACGTTCTTTTTGAACCATCCAAAAGGCTGTGCAGGCATAGGCATATGGAAGAAACCAATATAATCGAAACCTACTTTTGCAAGAGTTTCATCATAAAGTTTTCTACCTCCACCATACTCTATCCATCCCATAATTTCTTGAGATGACATTCCGTATGACGGACCAGTACCGAATAGAGAAGCTGCTGGATTTTTTCCATACCAGTAAGCTGTTACCCAGTGTCCCATATCAAGTACACCTGAACTTACTGCTTGTCCAATCTCCGAAGTCTTAACTACAGCTCCAACTGGCTGAAGATCAATTTTTAATTCACCTCCAGACATGTCGCCTACCATTTTTGCGTAGTCGCCAGCCATTTCAAAGAAAATGTTAGCGCCTGACGGCCAAGCCGCTTGCATCTTTAAAGTCTGAGGAGCACCTAATGCAATGTTCGGCATTGCAACAGTTGCTGCCGCTGCAGCACCCGTAGCTGCTGCTGCTTTAAAGAACTTACGTCTTGATGGAGTTTTTACTCCTTTTATTTTTTTTGACATATGTCCTCCGTTGTTAATTAACTAAAATATTTAAACATAAACTCATTTCAGAGTCTTCATATATTTTTAGAATTATTTTAAAGTAAATTTATAAGATTCAATCTAAAGGTGTATTAATTTACTTGATCTTGGGGTTTTTTTCCTGAAAAAAAATCTTCCAAATTTTTTGTAGCTCGATATGCCATATCCCATCTTGTTCTTTTAGTCGCACTACCTAAGTGGGGAAGTAAAAAAATATTTTTTAATTTTAAATATTCTGGATGAATTTTTGGTTCGCCATTATAAACATCTAATCCGTAAGCAAATACCTTTCCACTTTTTATAGCCTCTATCATGGCATCATCATCAACGACGTCTCCTCTAGCTGCATTTCCAATAACAGTATTATCCTCTAAATAACTCAGAGTTTCTTTATTTATTAAATTTTTTGTTTCCGGAGTAGCAGGACAATTGATTGATAAAAATTCACTTTGTTCAAACAAACTTTTTATATCTTTATGGTAAATCGCACCATCTTCTAAATCAGAAGAAAGTTTGGATCTATTATGGTAATGAATTTCCATACCAAAAGCCTTTGCTCTTTTAGCTACCGCTCTACCTATTCTGCCCATTCCTAGGATTCCTAATCTCTTATTTGACATTTGTTTTCCTAATAAAAAATCCCAAGACCATTTCCAATTCTGAGTTTCAGCTGCAATACGACCTTCATAAGCTTTTCGAGAAGCTCCTAGTAAAAGTAATATTTGAATATCAGCTGTTGCGTCAGTTAAAACATCCGGCGTATTTGTGACGGTTATTCCTTTTTTTTTTGCAGCTTGAATATCTATATTTCCAAAACCAACTGCACCGTTAGCGATAATTTTAATAGAGCTTGATAATTTAGATATGGTGTCTGAATTAATTGGATCTGTAACCGAACTTAAGATTCCATCATAATTTTTAGATCCATTAATAATTTCTTGAGGTGAATAAATTTTGTCATCTTTATTTAAAGTCACTTCAAATAAGCTTTGAAGTTTCTCCTCGTTTTCTTTAAGGAGCCTTCTAGTTACAAAAATTTTTTTTTTCATTTCAGAAATTATTTAATTTATATGGTTTCGGTCCTCCTGTGAACCAATCAAGTAATTCAACTGTATGAATAATAGGAATTCTGGTTCCGGATGAAATTTGTGTCATACAACCTATATTACCAGTTGAAATAAAATCAGGAGAAATTTTTTCAATATTTTTGACTTTATTTTTTAATAACGATTTTGCCATTTTTTGATGGAGAATATTGTAGGTCCCAGCAGATCCACAACATAAATGTCCTTCCGGGATTTCTAAAACCTCGTTACCAGTTTTTGAAATTAAATCTTTAGGTTGTTGATGAACTTTTTGCCCGTGCTGCATCGAACAGGCTGAATGATAAGCAATTTTATATTTTTTTTCAGTGTTTATATTTATATTTAATTTTAAATTCTCATCAAGATACTCAGTGATGTCTTTTGTTAGTTCAGAAATTTTTTTTGCTTTTTTTTTCAAATCTTTATCATTTTTAAAAATATGTCCGTAATCCTTTAAAGTTGTACCACAACCTGATGTATTGCTAATTATCGCATCCAAACCATTTTTAAGGTATTCATCATGCCAACTATTTATATTCTTTTTAAAAGACTCATGCGCCAATTTTTGTTTTCCTAAATGGTGATTCAAAGAACCGCAACAGTATATGTCCGGCATCACAACAACTTCGACATTGTGTCTATTTAGAAGTCTAATTGTCGATTCGTTTATTTCTGGTGAAATGACTCTTTGAACACATCCAGTTAATAGCGCCACTCTTGAAATTGTTTTACCTTTAGTAACTTCGTAAACTTTTTTTTCTTTTAATTTTTTACCAGGTATTTTATCTGGCATTAAGCTTAGCGCGTTTTTAAGAAATTTTGGGAATAAAAAACTAAATGGTTTTATAATTTTAGAAGATAAAGCCATTAATAAAAATACTTTTGGTCTTGGCAGTACGAAGGAAAGAATATTTCTAAATAATCTATCAAAGAAAGGTCTTTTATAAGTTTCCTCTACATAATTTCTCCCATGATCAATTAAGTGCATATAATTCACACCTGAAGGACAAGTTGTCATGCAGGAATAACAAGACAGGCAGCTATCAATATGTTTTGCAATTTGTTTGGTAGCAGGTTTTTTATTCTCTAGCATATCTTTGATGAGATAAATCCTCCCTCTTGGACCTTCTAACTCTTCTCCATTAATTCCGTAAGTTGGGCAAGTTGCATTACACATTCCACAGTGAACACATTTTCTAATAATTGTTTCACTGGTTCTGTTATCTTTGTCTTTTAATTGGTTCTCTGTAAATGATGTCTGCATTCAAATTCCTGTATACATTTTACCTGGGTTAAAAATTCTTTTCGGGTCAAAACTTTTTTTAATTTTTTCACTGATTTTATACTTAATTGGATCTATTGTAAAAATATCGGCAGAGGCCTTAAAGTCATCCTCTATTTTAATTAATGTATAATATCCTTGGTGATTCTTAGTTATTTCCTTTATTTCTGAAAGGATTTTAGAATTTAAGTGATCAAACGCCATCCAAATAAGGCTGCCACCCCAATCAATAAAATAATTTAAATCATCTTTTTTAAGCTTTTTTATAACTTCTAAAGTTTCACTTATGGGCACAACAATTCTAATTAGGTTGCTTTTTGAATTTTTAAAAACTTCTAAGTTTTTCGTTTTGTTCCAAAAAATTTCGGTTTGTACACTATCTAAAACTGAAAACTCATTACCAATCAGAGCTAATTCTTTTGAAAGTCTATCAATCCTCTGGTCAACTGAGTTCATTGGGCCTTCTATTCTTATACCAGTTAAGCCTCCGTCGTGTGTAAGATCATTTAAAATGAAATTTTTTCCAAAATAATCTGGATAAAAAACACCACCAGAAGGGTCGGTTGATGATGATAAAGATTGTCCTAAATAATCTAGTGCTTTTTTAACGTGAGGATTTTTTATAATAAGCGTTTTATTTGTTTCTGGTCTTGGTAAAACTTTGATTGATATTTCTGTTAAGACTGTAAGTGTTCCAAAAGATCCAGATAATATCTTGCACAAGTCGTAACCGGTTACGTTTTTTACAACTGTTCCGCCTGATTTTATCGTTTCACCTTTTCCATTAACTCCTTGAAAGCCAAGAAGATGATCTCTAACACTTCCGACTTTAAATCTTCTTGATCCAGCAAAGTTACACGCAACCACTCCCCCGATCGAACCGCTGTTGCTCTCTCCTGAAAATAAGTAACCAAAGTCATTAGGCTCAAACGCTAGTTGTTGATTATTTTTTTTAAGTGCTTCTTCAATTTCACTTATAGGAGTGCCTGCCTTTACTTTAATATAAAGTTCCTCAGGTTTGTAATCTATAATACCTTTATAGTTTGAAAGATCTAAAGTTTTTTCAGCCTGGAAATTTCTTCCGATTTTGTTTTTAGATTGTAAACCGCTTATTTCTAAAGGAATACTTTTTTTGTAACAATTTTTTACAATTTCTACAATTTCTTCTCTAGTAGATGGTTTAAAAATATTTTGGTTAAAATCTAGGGATGTCTGGAAATTTTGTTTTTCCTCCATGGACGTGAACTCTCCCTTCCTCAGCACACTTTCTAAGTATTGGATAAACTTTGCCTGGATTTAATAATGAATTTGGGTCTAAAGCTACTTTTATAGTGAGCTGTTGCTGAATGTCTTTGTCGTTGAAAGCCTCGCACATTAATTCTCTTTTTTCTATTCCTACTCCATGCTCGCCTGTAAGAGCTCCACCAACTTTTACACAATATTTTAATATATCAGCTCCAAAGTCTTCGCATTTCTTAAGCGAGTTCTTATCATTAGCATCAAACATTATTAATGGATGAAGATTTCCATCACCTGCATGAAAGGCATTAGCAACTGGTAGATCATATTTTTTTGATAGTCTTGTAATTTCTTTGAGAACTTCTGCAAGTTTACCTCTTGGTATTGAACCGTCCATGCACATATAATCTGGCGCTAAAACTCCACATGCTGGGAAAGCTGCTTTTCTACCTGCCCAAAATTTTAATCTCTCTTCATTAGATTTGCTAACCTTTAAACTAGATGAATTATTTTTTTCAGCAATTTGTTTAGCTTTTTTAATGTAAGCCTCTACTTCATGTTCAGTTCCATCAAACTCAACGATCATCATTGCCTCTGCATCTGTTGGATATCCTGCCTTCGAATAATCATTTGTCGCTTTTGTGAGGGCTTTATCCATAATTTCCATTCCTGCAGGTATACATCCCTCTGCTATTATTTCTGCTACACAATTTCCTGCATCTTCAATAGTTGGAAAACCGATTAGAGCGGCCTTAACAATTTCTGGTGACTTAAGAATTTTTACTGTTACTTCTGTTATAACTCCTAGTAAACCCTCCGATCCAGTCATTAAACCTAAAAAGTCGTAACCTTCTGAGTCCATTGCCTTACCACCAAATTTAGTTATTGTTCCATCCATGAGCACAACTTCAATACCCAAGAGATTATTTGTTGTAGCTCCATATTTTAGAGAATGCACACCTCCAGAATTTTCAGCTACATTTCCACCTATAGAACATGCAATTTGACTTGAGGGATCTGGAGCATAGTAAAATCCTTTATCTTGAACAGCATGAGTGATTGCTAAATTTGTTACGCAAGGTTGTGTTACAACACATCTATTCAAGTAATCGATTTCTAGAATTTTATTAAATTTTCCCATCGCCATTAACACACAATCCTCTAAAGGCAATGATCCCCCAGATAAACCCGTTCCAGCCCCTCTTGGAACTACTTTAACTTTATTATCATTACAATATTTTAATATATTACTAACTTCCTCCACAGTCTCAGGCATAACTACGACTAGAGGCATTTGTCTATACGCAGTTAAACCATCAGTTTCGAAAGGTCTTAATTCATCTGGGTGTGAAAGAACGTTTTTTGGGTTTATTATTCTTCCTATATCAGAAACGATTTTATCTTTTTTTGATAAAATTGAATCATCGACTTTTGGCATTTGTAAACTACTCATAAGTTACCTTACTTAAGCATTTTTGATATTTTATCTAGTGCTTTTTGTATATTGTCCTGAGAAGCTGCAAAGCTAAAACGTACAAAATCAACAGATGTCTTGCCAAAAGCTGTTCCGGGAACAATTGCCACACCAGCCTCATGCATGCATTTTTTTGAAAATTCAGATCCGCTCATTCCTGTTCCACTTACATTTGGAAAAGCATAAAAGGCCCCTCCAGGCATACTACAAGTAACACCTGGTAAATCATTTAATCCTTTATGAATTAATTTTCTTCTTTGATCAAATTTTTTCATCATATGATGAATAGAGTCATCAGGTCCATCAAGCGCGGCTATGCCAGCAAATTGTGAAGGTGCGTTCACACAAGAAAAACTATTTATAGCTAATTTTGTTACGTGAGGAATTAATTTTTCTGGCCATACACTCCATCCCATTCTCCAACCTGTCATAGAATAAGCTTTACTCCATCCGTCAAGCACTATTAATCTTTCTTGTAAATCAGAGTAATTAAAAAAAGTTGGCATTTCTTTTCCGTCAAAAATTTGTCTACTATAAATTTCATCACTCAATATGTAGACATGCGGGTGTTTCTTTAAACCCTCAGCAAGAAAATCTATTGCAGGTTTTTCTACAAAACTTCCTGTTGGGTTATTTGGGTTAATTAAAATTACTAATCTTGTTTTATCAGTTATTGAAGATAAAATTTTTTCTGGATCAAATTTTAAATCTTTCTCTTTTGTTAAATCATAGGGTACAGCTTTAGCGCCAGTATAATTTATCATCGACTCATAAATTGGGAATCCAGGTGTAGGATGAACTATCTCTGCGCCGGGTTCACCAATCATTTGAATAGCATAATACATTGTAGGTTTTCCTCCTGGCATAATCATAATTCTTTCTGGATCTACGTCTTTTTTATATAAACTTTTGATTTTTCTAGAAACAGCTTGTCTGCATTCTGTAATTCCGTTTGCTAAAACATACCCATGATGTCCATCATCAATTGCTTTTTTTGCTGCATCCATAATATGCTGAGGTGTTTTAAAATCGGGTTGACCCAATCCTAAATGGATCATTTCTTTTCCTTGAGCTTCAAGTTTCTTAGCCTCAGCTAAGACGCTAAAAGCAGTCTCTGTTCCTAGACGTTCTAAATTTTTTGCTAATTTCATATTTAAATTTTATTTAAATTTTTAACAATTTTCAAACTTCTAAATTACATCACCTGTATGCGATTTTTGAGCTATTTAGCTCTTTAATGCTCTTACAACCTAGTAAAATCATATCTCTTCTTATTTCTTCTCTCATTCTTTTTAAAATTTGCTCTACACCGGCTTGCCCGCCAGCACCTAGTGCAAATAAAAAACCTTTTCCAAAGCTGCATGCTGTTGCACCTAAAGATAACGCTTTTAGAACATGGGTACCTCTTCTTATTCCTCCGTCTAAAATTATTTCTAATTTATCTCCAACCGCCTCCTTAATTGCTGGCAGTTGATCGAAAGGTGATCGTGAGCCATCAAGTTGCCTTCCACCGTGATTGGATAATAAAATTGCAGAAGCTCCAATATCAATTGCTCTTTTTGCATCTTCAACTGACATAACACCTTTTAATGCAAATGGTCCTCCCCATTTTTTTACAACATACTCAGCATCTTTCCAACTCATCGCTGGATCATATTGTTCGTTAATATAATCCATTACTCCTTTCGCGATACTAGATCCTTTTTTCGTCCAATGAGAAACATTTGCTAACTCAAATTTTTTATGTGTTAAATAATTGAATGCCCATTTAGGATGCGTTGCAAAACTCATAATGCTTTTTAGAGTTAATTTTGGTGGCGTGGTAAAACCCCATTTATGATCTCTTTCTCTATTTCCTGCTACAACCGTATCAACAGTTAAACACAAAGATTTAAATCCTGCTGATTTACATCTATCTATTAAATTATCTGTTAAACCTTGATCTTTGTGAATATAAAGTTGAAACATTTTAGGTCCGCTTGCAACATTGGCTATTTCCTCAATTGAGGAGGTGGCCATAGTCGACATGCTATAAAAAGTTCCAAATTTTTCTGCAGCTCTAGCTGATGCTTTATCTCCATCATGGTGATATAGTCGTTGCATTGCAGTTGGCGCTAAAAATAAAGGCATATCAATTTTCTGACCAAAGACAGTAGTAGATAGATCAGGCTCTCCAACGCTAGCCAAAATATTAGGTACTAGGTCACATTTTAAAAATGACTCTGTGTTTCTTTTTAAGGTAGTTTCGTCATCCGAGCCTCCATCAATGTAATGAAAAATAGGTGCTGGCAAATTTTTCTTCGCTAGTCTTCTAAAATCTTCAAAGTTATAACAATCTTCAAGACCCATTATAATTTAAAAATTTTTTGAAAAAGTTATTTGTTGATTATCTGTTCCTGGATTTGTATCTCCCCATTCATTATTAGATATATGACTATAGCTGTAACTTAATTTTGAATTTTCAAAGATATCAAGTCCTACTTTAATTTCGCTTTTAAATTCTAATACACTACCTAAATCTTTCCCATCACCTTTCTCATAATAACCTGGGGCAAAACTTGGTAAAATTTTTATTGGTCCTATTCCGTACTGACCCTCAATACCTGTATAGAGATAAACTGAGCTATTGCCTGTCACAAACGCCCCGGTAACAGGTTTTAATTTTCCAAGAATAGTGTCTCTAAACAAGTTTGGATTTTTATGTTCGATTCCAAATAAACTCGTTTGATCGTCACCTTCTTTATCAATAACATCAAAAGTGCCTGTGTAAAAAGAGATGTCTGAATCACTTTGTTCGGCATTAACATTAACAAATGCTAAAAAGGTGAAAAGTAAACTAAATAGCAGTTTGAATTTCATATAAAAAAATACAACTAATTGTTTAATATGTACAGTTTCCTTTAGTGTTTTATTGTCTTTTTTTTAAAAAAGAAAAGATGAAAAACCCTCCAAAAATTAGCGCTATATAAGGCAAAATCCATAACAAGGAATTTTGAGTATTAAATTGAGGTTTAAATACAATCCAATCTCCATATTTATCAGACATAAATTCATAAATTTCATCTTCTGTTTTGCCCTCATCAATTAAATCTTTCACAACTAATTTTATTGTTTGAGCAAAATCAGAATTCGAATCTGAAATTGATTGTCCTTGGCATACTAGACAACGTAAATTTTTATGAATTAAATTTGGATCAATAGTCTTTTCTGCCGCAAAAGAAAATTTTGAAAAAAAAATAAAAAATAATATAATTAAATTAAATTTCATAATTACTCTATAATTTTGATAATATTATTATAATCGTTAACTGATAGCGGACCTACAAATTTTTGTATGATAATTAATTCTTTATTTATTAATATACTTTCTGGAATTCCATAAATACCAAATTTAACTGACTGCTTGCCATTTTCATCTTTAGCTAATAAATCATAAGGATTACCTAATTCACTTAAAAATGTTTTAGCTTGAGACTCTTTATCTTTAAAATTTATACCTAGTATCATTAAATTTTTTTTTTGAGACAATTCCATTAATATAGGATGCTCAATTTTACAAGGAGCACACCATGATGCCCAAAAATTTATTAATGTATAATTTTTTTTTTTTATGTCATCTCTTGTATAGAAATTTGAATTATCAAAAGAAATAATTTTAAATTCAGGCGTCTCCTTATTTATTAAACTTGAGGTATTATAATTTGTGTCTCTTGTTAGACTTATATAAAATATGCCTATTACAAACAAAAAAATGAATAAAATTATTATCTTAATTATTTTTTGCATTTCTAAAAAGTCTTATAGAGCCACCAACAACAATCATAATTACCGATATCCAAATCCAAGCCATTAATGGTTTTTTTTGAAACTTAATGTTGTAATAATCTGATCTATCAATATTGCTCATAGTTAAATAATAATCTTTAATTAAACTAGTTTTAATAGCTGTTTCATAGGTTAAAGTTTTAGGCTTATAGTAAATTCTTATCTCAGGATTTAAAATATTAGTTTGATTTGAATTTATATTTTTTATTTCTAATTTTCCAATAACTGCCTGATAATTTTTATAATTTTTTAATTCTAAATTCTGTAACTGAATAGAGTAATTCTCAAATTTTTTTGTTTCCCCTAATTTTATATTATAATCTTTTTCCATCGAGAAAATATCATTCAATCCAATGAATAAAACTAAAAAGCCAAAAGACGTATGTGAAATAATTCTTGCAAAATCTAATTTATTTTTTTTAAGAGCTTTTGCTATATCTATTAAAGAGGAAATGATCAAAAATAGAGCGCTGATAATAATAAAATTAGATAATAGGGAATAACTTTTAAAGAAAAATATTATTGCTAAATTTAAACCAATTGCACTGGTTAGTATAAGAAAATAAATTCTAATATTTTCAAATTTGTTTTTTATCCATTTTGCTTTAGGTCCTAAAGCCATAAATAGGAGAAATACAACAACTACCGGAAATATAATTGTATTGTAAAAAGGCGGGCCTACTGAAATTTTGTTATCTGTTAAAGCATCAGTAAAAATTGGGTAAATAGTTCCTAGCAAAACCGTAATTAAGTAAAACATCATAAACCAGTTATTAACTAAAATGAATGTCTCTTTACTGTTCCGGTTTAATTCATAATTTTCTTTTTTATATTTTTGAAATAAGAGAAAAATTGATCCAAATATCATTAAACTTAAAAATATTAATATATAAATCCCCCTAGTCGGATCGCTCGCAAATGTATGGACAGAATTTAAAATACCAGATCTTACTAAGAAGGTTCCTGTAACACTTAAAGTAAAAGTAATTAAGCAGAGGATTATTACCCAAAAATAAAATAAATTTCTTTTTTCGAAAACAATTAATGAATGAAATAAAGCTGTCATAGCAAACCATGGCAACAAAGAAGCATTCTCTACTGGATCCCAAAACCAAAATCCTCCCCAACCCAATTCATAGTAAGCCCATATAGAACCAACAAGAATTCCAAGTGTTTGAAAACACCAAGATATTAAAACCCAATTTTTAATAGAAAGAGAAAATGATTTTTCTGAATAATTAGTAATTAGCGATGCTATTGCTGCTGAAAAATAAATAGATGCACCCACAAAGCCTAAATAAAGAAGTGGAGGATGAATAGCCAAAGCAGGATCTTGTAATATTGGGTTTAAACCTAAACCTTCTGATGGAATTGGAGAAATTTTACTAAAAGGATTTGAATTGAGAAGAATAAAAAAAAGGAAACCAAGAATTAAAATGTTTTGAATTATTAAAGTAAAAAGTCTAAATTTTTTTGGATGATTTTTGTTATAGACTAAAAATAAAAAAGAAAATATTGAGAGAATGATGGCCCAAAGCAATAAACTTCCTTCATGATTTCCCCATGTTCCTGCAATCTTATAAAATAAAGGCTTTAAAGAATGGGAGTTTTGATAAACGGTAATTAAAGAAAAATCTGAGATAATAAAAGCAGCTATCAAAACAAAAAAGCAAATTATTATTGAGGTGCTCTGGATTAGACTTAGTTGAAAAATATTTTTATCTATTCCTCCAGATATTTTAAGATTTCTGTTAGCAAAATATATTATACTCAAACTTAAGATTACATTTAAAAATAATAATATATTTCCTAGATTACTTAGCATTTTTTTTTATCATATCTTTTAATTCTGGAGGCATGTAATTTTCATCATGTTTTGCTAAAATTCTATCAGCTATAAAGAAGGTTTTATCTTGTAACTTTCCCTCAGCAACAACGCCTTTTTCCTCTGAAAATAAGTTAGGAACTGTGCCGCTAAAGCTAATATTAAGCTCATTATTAAAATCAGTGATTATAAAATTTATTTCTTCCTCTTTAATTTTTAATGAATTTTTTTTAACCATTCCGCCTACTCTAATTTTTTTACCAAAATTAATATTTTGATTATTTTTTATATCTGTAGGAGATTTAAAATATAAAATATTTTTGTTTAATGATTGAAGTATAAAAAAAATTCCTGTTACTGATACTAGTAACGTTATTGCTAAGAGTGAAGCTCTTTTTTTTACTTTTTTCGGAAGCATTCAATGCTTTAAATAATTTTATTAGATGAGGATAAAACTTGTGAAGCTATTTTTGAATTCTCGATAACTATTTTCTTTCTCTCAGATGAAAGCTCGTTAATCTCTTTCGCAAAATCTTTTTCGTACTTTTTAAGTGTTTTTAATGTTTTGTAGTAAAGCAATCCACAGGCAATAAATGTAATTGCGAAAGATCCCCATACAAATAAACCGTAACCATTCATTGATAAAAAATTTTGTATCATAACCTTTTTAAGTTTTTTCTCTTTATTCTAATGATTTCTGTCTTGTATTTCATTAGAAAAATTAACGCACAATACAATATCAAGACAAAAAACATTAATAATAGTGGCATTAACATTGAAGAATGGATTGAGCTCTCTCCAGTTAACTTAATGCTCGCAGGTTGATGAAGTGTATTCCACCAATCAACGGAGTACTTAATTATAGGAATATTAATTAATCCTATTATCGCAATAATACTAGAAATTTTGTTTGCTTTATTTTCATCTAAAATAAATTTATGAGTTGAAATAAATGCAATATAAAAAAGAGCAAGAATCAACATTGATGTTATTCGAGCGTCCCAAGCCCACCATGTTCCCCATGTTGGTTGGCCCCAAATAGAGCCAGTGACCAATGCTAAGCATGTGAACATAAGACCTATTGGAGCAATACTTTTAGTTATTAATTTGATGTTCTTAATTTTAAAAATAAAATGTGCAATGGACAATATTGCAATTGAAGAAAAAGAAGCTAAACCAATCCATGCTGAAGGAACATGTACATACATTATTCTTACGCTATCTCCCTGCAAATAATCAGGCGGTGAAAAGATTAAAGCAAAAGAAAGTGCCACTAAAAGTAAAATAAAAAAAATTGAATTTATAAATCTAATTAATTTCTCAATCCAATAAAAAATATTGCTTAAGTTTAAAATTTTAAACATTAAGCTTTAACTACTACAATATTTTTTTTATGTGAAGTTATATTATGGGCCCAACTGAGAATTAGGAGGGAGTATAACTAAAGAAGTTTATCCTCAATTGGGCTAAAACATGAAAAATGTACAAGTTCTCTGTGTCTGAGGTTTGAATAAAAAATGTTAAATTTTAGGCAATGAATTTTAATTGGATATTTTGTAGTAACTCGAGCCTTTTTTTCCTGTAAAGATTTCTTCTATGAGCGGGTGCTTCACAGGTTCTTTTGATTGGTCTAAAAGAAGGTTTTGTTCAGAAACATAAGCTTCATAAGTAACATCATTGCTCTCAGCTAGTAAATGATAAAATGGTTGATCCTTTCTTGGTCTAACTTCCTTCGGAATAGACTGATACCATTCCTCTGAATTATTAAATTCAAAATCCACATCATAAATTACGCCCCTAAAATCGAAGTGCCTGTGTTTAACGACTTCCCCAATTGAAAATTTAGCTGTGTTACTTGCGCCCATACCAAATAGTTAGTAATTTTTAATCAGAAATCAATATCTAATTTAATAAAATTTTATTATATGCTAATAATTGTTTGTGAATAAGTCGTTTTTGAAATTTATTACTGACTTTGGTCCATTATTAATTTTTTTTACAATTTACTATAAAAGTGGAAATAACTTAAGTGCAGCTATACCTCCATTAATAATTTCAACATTAATAGCAGTGGCTATCATGTATTTTATTGAAAAAAAAATTCCATATGTGCCTTTAATTGGTGCTGTAGTAATTTCCTTATTTGGCGGTTTAACATTATATTTTAATAATCCGATTTTTATTTACATGAAACCAACGATAGTAAATTTGATATTTGCGGCTATTCTTCTCGTAAGTAAATCTTTTTTTAATAGAAATTTTTTAAAACTTTTTTTGCAGACTGCATTTCAATTAAATGAAGAAGGATGGGGAAAACTCAATTCAAGGTGGGCTTATTTTTTTATATTTTTAGCTTTATTAAATGAGGTTGTCTGGCGAACTCAACCTGAAGCCACTTGGGTTAACTTTAAAGTTTGGGGAATGTTGCCAATTACAATAATTTTTACTGCAATGCAGTTGCCACTAATAAATAGGTATAAGTTATGAATAAAATAAGACTAGTAATTAATAATGATTATAAAAGAAATGAAAAAGAAAAATTTTTTATTAAAAAAGAATTACAAAGTATTTTAAATTTGTATGCAAAAATGGTTTCAAACGGTTCATGGAAAGATTATTCGTTTACTTCTAGTAAAAAAGAAGTTTCATTCGATGTTTATCAAAGAGCTTCTGAGAAACCTGTCTTGAGAATTTTAAAGAATCTTAAACCAAAATATTTTAATGAAAAATATCTCATTAAAGATAAAAACGGAGCAGTTCTTAAAAAATCTGAAAATTTAAATCAACTAATAAGTAAAACTAGTTGGAATAAACTAAAATTAGTTAAGTAATTATCTTCTTTGACCGAAAAGTCTTAAAAGCATTATAAATAGATTTATAAAGTCTAAGTATAAAGTTAGAGCGCCCATGACAGCTTTTTTACCAATCATCTCTCCGCTATCGCTTACTAAATACATGTTCTTTATTTTTTGAGTATCATATGCTGTTAAACCTACAAAAACCAATACACCGATTATGGAAATTACAAAGTACATCATTGTAGATTTCATAAAAATATTTACCAATGACGCAATTATAATTCCGAAAAGACCCATCATTAAAAAAGATCCTAACTTAGTTAAATCTCTCTTAGTAGTATAACCGTAGATACTCATTGCCCCGAATGTTCCAGCAGTTATGAAAAAAACTCTAGTTATGCTTGCTCCTGTATAAATTAAAAATATTGATGAAAGGGATGCGCCCATTAACGCTGCGAATATCCAAAAAGTAGTTTGAGCTTTCGCAGCAGACATTTTTGCAATTCCAAAACTCATGTAAAAAACTACTGCTAAAGGTGCCAACATGATCACCCATTTTAGTCCTGAAGCGTAAATTGTATTTCCGAAGTTTGTTAAACCAATGATCTGCCCTTCGCTTGAAGTTACAACAGCCATTTTAAAAAATGCTAGAGCTATAAAACCTGTCAATAAAACACCAGAAGCCATGTAGTTATAGACTTTAAGCATGTAAGAACGTAAGCCCTGATCTATAATTGCTTCAGAAGCTGATGATCTAACAGTTGATGTTTGTTTGTTAAAATCCATTCTTTATATATATGTTTTTTTAAAAACTTTTCAATAGTCAAAAATTGACCTAAAAAAGAGCCGTAAATATTAATTTTTATGAAATTTAGAAAACTTGGAACCACGGATATTGATGTGAGTTTAATTTGCCTCGGCACAATGACATGGGGTACTCAGAATACTGAAAAAGATGCTTTTGAGCAGATGGACTTCGCGGTATCGCAAGGAATAAATTTTTTTGATACTGCAGAAATTTACTCTGTTCCACCGACTTCTGACTCTTACGGCAAAACAGAAATGATGATCGGCAATTGGTTCGAGAAAAGAAAAAATAGAGATAAAATTATTTTAGCTTCTAAAGTTGCTGGACCAGGATGTGACTGGATAAGAGGCGGAGGTAATAATTTTGATGAAAAGAAAATTGGCGAAGCTATTGATGGTAGCTTAAAAAGATTAAAAACAGATTATATTGACTTATATCAACTGCATTGGCCTGAACGTTCTACGAACTTTTTTGGAAGAAGAGACTATCTATTTAATAATAAAGAGGGAAATTGGAATAGTTTCGAAAGTATACTTGAAGCTTTAGAAAAGTATATAAAGAGTGGAAAGATTAGGCATATCGGTATGTCTAATGAAACACCATATGGATTATCTAGGTACCTTGAAATCTCAAAAAATAAAGGTGCTCCAAGAATGATGTCAGTGCAAAATCCATATAATTTAGTTAACCGAACTTACGAAATAGGTATGTCGGAAATTTCTATTAGGGAGAAATGTGGCTTACTCGTCTATTATCCTCTTGCAGCAGGAGGATTATCTGGAAAATATAGGAATGGTAAAATGCCTAAAGACTCTAGAATGGCACTCTTCAAAGGTTGGGAGAGACATTTAAATCCTTTGGCAATGAAAGCCTATGATAAATATTTTGAACTTGCTAAAGATTTTAATCTAACAATGGTTCAACTGGCTCAATCCTTCGTTAATTCTAGACCATTTGTAACAAGTAATATTATTGGAGCAACCACAATGGATCAACTTAAAGAAAACGTTGAAAGCATTGACATAGAATTTACGGATGAAATGATGGAAAGAGTGAATGAAATTCACAACAACAACCCAAATCCATCACCTTAATCGAGCGTTGAAATCAAATAAATTTAGTATAAAAACGAATTATGGTGGTCAAAAAAATATTTCTTTTAATTACTCTCGTAATCTTTTCTTTTAGCGCCTTTGCTAATACACCAAGGTCAACTGGTAAATATAAAAATTGGGAAAGTTTTGTTGCTGAGACGGAAAAAGGTAAAATTTGTTTTGCTCAAACCGTTCCAACAAAAAGAGCTCCAGGGGCAATTCAAAGAGATCAGTCTAAATTATTTGTGACGTTTAGACCTGGTGAGAACATTAAAGATGAAGTTAGCGTTACAAGTGGCCACGATTATAAAAGTTCAACTGTCACGGCTAGCTCAGGGAAAAAAAGATATTCTTTTTTTTCACAAAAAAATTTCGCTTGGCTATTAGATGATCAAGAAGAAAAAAATTTTATTAAATTAATGAAAAAAGCAACAAATCTTATCGTTAAAGCTAGAACAACAAAAGGTGCGGAAACTACAGATCATTATTCAATGATGGGATTTACAAAGGCATATAACACCGCAAAAAAAACCTGCGGCTAAATGAGGAAAATTGTATTAGCCTACTCTGGTGGATTAGACACTTCAATTATTCTAAGATGGTTACAGGAAAATTATAAAGCTGAAGTAATTGCCTATACGTCTGACATTGGCCAAGAAATTAATAGAAAAAAAATTATAACTAACGCAAAACGTCTTGGAGTTAAAAATATAGTAATCGAAAATTTAAAAAATATATTTGTAAAAGATTATGTATTTCCAATGATTAGAGCGCATGCTGTTTACGAAGGTGTCTACTTACTTGGTACTTCAATAGCTAGACCTTTGATTGCTAAAAGACAAATAGCGATAGCAAAAAAATTTAATGCATATGCAGTATCTCATGGAGCTACAGGAAAAGGTAATGATCAAGTTAGATTTGAACTTGGTTATGCTTTTTTTGGTGGAAAAAAAATTAAAACTATCGCGCCATGGAGAGAGTGGAAACTACAATCTAGAGCAGACTTAATTAAATATGCTAAAAAAAATAATATTCCTATTCCTAAAGATAAAAAAGGTGCGCCACCTTTCTCTGTTGATGATAATATCTTTCATACTTCTACAGAAGGAAAAGTTTTAGAAAATCCAAAAAATTCTGCACCAGAATTTATTTTTCAAAGAACTGTTTCACCGGAAAAAGCTCCGAACAAAAAAACAAAAGTAAAAATTACTTTTAAAAATAGTGATCCTATTGCTGTAAATGGAAAAAAATTAAGACCTGATAAACTTTTAGATAGATTAAATATTCTTGCTGGAAAAAATGGCATTGGAAGAGTAGATCTTGTTGAAAATAGATTTATTGGTATTAAATCGAGAGGTGTATACGAAACACCTGGTGGAACTTTGTTATATGCAGCACATAGGGCAATTGAGTCAGTGACCTTAGATAAAAAAACAGCACACGATAAAGAGAGAGTTATGCCTGAATATGCTGCATTAGTTTACAATGGATATTGGTTTTCAAAAAAAAGAATAAAACTGCAAAAAATAATTGATAAAAAAAGAAATCAAGTTTCTGGTGAAATAGTTTTAAGCTTGTACAAAGGAAATATTACAATTCTGTCGAGGAAAACAAAAAACAAAGCCTATTCAATGAAAAAAGTTTCATTTGAAGAAAATAAAACCTTTAATAAGAAAAAGGTTGAAAATTTTATAAAATTTCATTCTAAACAGTTAAATAAAGGTTAAATCTTTGATACAATATTCTTAAATGAACAATTCGATTCGAAACATTCAACTAGTTGCTGTTGTTGTTGTGCTTATCTCAACAATCATAGCTTTCTTTTTAGAGATGAGAGAAATGTATGAGAATAGGGATATTACATTAGCAGATCTGCTTTTAATGTTCATCTACATAGAGGTTATCGGATTAGTGAGATCTTATTGGGAAACAAGAGCAGTAAGAATTACTTATCCTTTAGTAATTGCAATAACAGCTTTAGCCCGATTTATTATATTACAAGACAAAGAGAGTGACCCAACAAACTTAATTTATATATCTGTTGCAATTTTAATTGTGGCCTTAGCTACTGTAATAATTAGATTTAGAAATAGTAAGTACTTAAAAATTGATAAATCAAAGTCTAACGAGCTTTAAAACAATCTAAAGTATTTTTAAGTAAACAGGCAATAGTCATTGGTCCTACCCCACCAGGTACTGGAGTGATAGCTTTGGATTTATCTTTTACAGAGTCAAAATCAACGTCTCCAACAATTTTTTCTCCCACTTTATTAATTCCTACATCAATTACTATTGAGTTTTTTTTAACCCAATCTTCTTTTACTAACTTAGCTACTCCAACTGCAGCAACTAGAATATCAGCTTTTAAACACTCTTGTTTTAAGTCTTTTGTTTTTGAATGAACAATTGTAACTGTACAATTTTCTTTTAAAAGTAATTGAGCCATAGGTTTGCCATTTAAATTTGATCTTCCAATGATAACCGCATGTTTTCCTGATAGATTTTTTTCAACTTTTTTAATCAAATGTAAGCATCCTAAAGGCGTGCAGGGAGCTAAAGCATGAAATCCAGATGAAAGGTTACCAACATTCATAGGATGAAATCCATCTACATCTTTTTTAGGACTTACAGCATTAATAATTCTCTCTTTATTTATTTGAGGAGGCAAAGGTAGTTGAACTAGTATACCAGAAACGTCGTTATCATTATTTAGATCTTCAATTTTTTTTAAAACTTCTTCTTCTGTTACCTCTTTTGAATATCTAATAACATTAGATCGGATGCCAACCTCTTTAGCGCTAGTTTCTTTATTTTTAACATAAATCTGGCTTGGAGCAAAATCTCCAACTAATATAACGGTTAATCCAGGAACTTTGTTATTTTTAGATTTTAATGTTTCTATTTCTTTTTTAATCTCTTGTCTTAGAATTTCGGCTTCTTTTTTTCCATTAATAATCATCATTAAAATAAACCTGGAGCAAACATTTCAAAAACAAAATTCCTTAAAAACATTAGCGCTAAAATTAATATTACCGGAGAAATATCTATTGAACCTAAATTAGGTAAAAATCGTCTTATATAGTTTAAAGCTGGAGCAGTTAATCTGTAAGAAAAATCAAGAACTGTATAAACAAACCTATTCCCGGTGTTTAAGATGTTAAAAGCAACTAACCAACTTATAACTGCGTTGATAATTAATATCCAAATATAAAGAGTGATTACATTATCAAATAATATTAAAACTGACTTCATTAGTTTTTCTCCACATAAACCGATGTGCTTGGGAATGCAAAAGAAGCTTTATTTTTTTCTACAATGTTTTTGATCTCAAAAGCTAAAGTATCTTTCACATTTAGCCATTCTTGAAAGTACCTTGTTTTAGTGAAACAAATTAGTCTTATGTCTATAGAACTTGCAGCAAATTGATCTATTTTAACTGATAAAAAAGTATCTTCGGATTTGATAAAATCATCACTTTTTTTAATGTAGTCCTCAATTTCTTTCTTAATGTTTTTTAATTGTTCGCTAGTAGTTCGATATTCTAAACCAATCATCCAGTTAATTCTTCTATTTGTTGTTTGAGTATTGTTAATCACAGCATTTTCCGCAAATTGAAAATTTGGAATCGTTGCAAGAGATTTATCAAATCTTCTTACTACAGTTGATCTAAAACCTATGCTTTCCACAGTACCCTCGATAATTCCTTCAACATATATCCAATCACCAACTTGAAATCTTCTTTCCACTAAAACTAATATGCCTGAAATTAAATTTTTAAATAGGTCCTGAGCTCCTAATGCAACTGCTACACCAAATAAACCTAGACCAGCAATGATGGGACCAATTTTTATTCCCCAAAGTTCTAGTACTGCTGCAGCTCCTAAAATAAAAATTAAAACTTTTATAGCTTTTATAATCCAATTGATTAAATCTTTTGATAGAAGGCCGCCAACAGATTTGATAACTACGGATAGAGGTCCGATGATTTGATGAAATGTCCAAAATATTAAGATAGTTATTAGAGAGCGATTAATGGTTTCTAAAAATTCAGCTGCTTGTGTTTCAACAGTTAAATAACTTGTAGAAACAAAAAATCCCAAAACCACTGGAAAGAACTTTGCTGGTCCCTCCATTGAAAAAACAAGAGAGTTATCAAAGTTATTTGTAGATTTTGAAACATAATTTTCTAATCTTTTGACTACAAACTTAGAAAAAATGCCTCTTAATAATAGGAAAAATAAAAAAATCAATAATGCAATTATTATCTCTGAAATATTAATTCCAGATATTCCTTTATTCCATACATCAAAGAATAAATTTTTAAAATTTTGTAGCACTTCCATATGTCAAACTTTCAATTTTTCTAACTCTTCTCCTGGCTGAAAAACTTCTATTTTTTTCCATCCTGAGTTTTTAAATACACCTAAAACTTTTTCACTTATACATAATACTCTAGACTCTGTCATCAACCCATTAAGAGAGTATTTTTTAATTATCTCAATAAAGCTCTCGGCACTTCTTTTAGAATAAATAAAAATTATGTCAGGAGGATGATTTTTAATAATTTTGTTATTTTCTTCATTCAGATCAGTAATTTTTTCAGAAGTATAGTTGATAATTTTATCAATCTGAAATCCATCATTTTTAAGTTCAATATCTAGATTAGAAGAAATGTAATCTCCACAAAAATAAGCAATGAATTTTTTTTTATCAATTTGATCCGAATTTAAAATAATATTTTTTAGGGCGTTTACAGTTCCACCTGCAGAAATTGTATTATTGTATCCTTTTTGCCTTACAATTTTTTCTGTAATGGAGCCCACACAAAAACATAATTTATTGTTATCCTGATTATTCAATTTTAGATTTCTAATTGCGTTAGCACTTGTAAAAATAAAAGCATCATATTTTTTTGCATCAACTGGACTGATATTTTTGGCTGAGATCTTTAATGTTGGGATATGAACAATCTTATGTCCTAGAGAAAAAAGCTTTCCCATTAAATCTTCTGAGTCTATTAAAGGTCTAGTAATTAAAATATTCATTTTTTTTCAAAATCTGATCCTGCGAGTTTTAATAGTTCTTCCCCTACTGATTTACCAATTTTTATTGCGTCACTAATTTTACCTGTCATCTCATACTCATAACTTTTCAATCCTGAGTCTGAAAATAATTGAGCTGTTAATTTAAGATTATTGTTTTCTACTACAGCTAAACCACCTACCGCTGTTTCACAGTCTCCTCCGATAACTTCGAGCATTGCACGTTCAGATCTTGCACATTTTTCGGTTTCTCGATCGTTAATATTTTTCAAAAAATTTTTTATTGTATTGTCATTTTTATTACACTGGACAGCTATTATACCTTGTCCTGCCGCAGGTAAAACTTCCTGAATTTTGAACGAGAAGCCTATTTTTTTATCTAAATTTAAACTTTTGACTCCTGCTGCAGCTAAAATTATTCCATCTAATTTATCTTCATCTAGTTTTTTTATCCTGGTATCTATATTTCCTCTCATACTTATTACTGAAATGTTTTTATTAATTTTTTTTAGCTGCAGCTCTCTTCTTCTAGAGCTTGAACCAATAACTATTTTTCTTTGTAGATCTTTTAAACTTTTTATTTTATTGCTTATAATTACATCTCTGAAATCATTTCTCTTAATAAATGCGCCTATAGTCAGTTTATCATTTTCTTCTGTCTCCATATCCTTTAGTGAATGAACAGCTATATCAATTTCTTTTTTTAGAAGGTTTTCCTCAATTTCTTTACAGAATAGTTTTTTACCTCCTATTTCAGATACTTTTACATTTTGATTGATATCGCCAGTAGTTTTAATGGGTTTAAAATGTATATTACTTTCATTCAAATCATTATTTCTTCTAATTAAAAGCTCCTTCACCTTTTCAACATATGCAATTGAAAGCTTGCTTCCTCTAGCGCCGATTGTAATTTTAGTCATTAGTTGATTATATAATTGATAGAATTAAATTATACTATTTATATTATAAAACTGATAATGGCTAAAAAAATAACTTTTTTAGGAATTGAAACTAGTTGTGATGAAACAGCCGCATCTGTCATACAAGAAAACGACAAGGGCACTGCAGACATTTTATCTAACATAGTTTCAAGTCAGATCGAAGAGCACAAGAAATTCGGTGGTGTCGTCCCTGAGTTAGCTGCTAGAGCTCACCTAGAAAATATTGAATACATTATTGAAATAGCTTTAAAAGAGAGTAAAATTTCTATTGACGAAGTGGATGGGATTGCTGCAACTGCTGGGCCTGGTTTAATAGTTTGTTTGACTGTTGGTTTAAATATTGGAAAATCAATCGCTGCGTTTGCTAATAAAACTTTTATAGGAGTAAATCATCTGGAGGGGCACGCGTTAAGTCCTGGTTTGGAAAGAAAAATTAAATTTCCTTATTTATTATTATTAATTTCAGGTGGTCACACACAGTTTTTAATCGTTAAAGGTGTAAATGAATATGAGCAAATAGGAACAACTATTGACGATGCTCTGGGTGAAGCATTTGATAAAACCGCAAAAATGTTAGACCTAGGTTATCCAGGTGGGCCAAGTGTTGAAAAATTTGCAAAATTAGGAGACAAAAACTTTTTTAAACTTCCTGAACCAATAATTAATAAAGCAGGTTGCAACTTATCCTTTGCTGGACTTAAAACAGCAGTTCTTAGGGAGTCAAAAAAAATTAATGGAAAAGATAAGTTAAAATTTAATTTAGCAGCCTCTTTTCAAAATACAATTAATAAAATACTTTATAAAAAAACTAAAGTTGCTGTTGAAATGTTCAGAGAAAAAACGAAAAAAGAAAATTTTCAATTAATATTAGCTGGTGGAGTTGCAGCCAACGAAACAATAAGAAAAAATTTATCAATTTTATCTAATGAAATGGGTTTTGAAACTATTTATCCAGACTCAAGATTTTGTGGTGATAATGCTGCTATGATTGCTTGGGCAGGCATACAAAGATTTAAAAAGAATATGATTGATGATATCACGATATCTGCAAAGTCAAGATGGCCACTTGATAAGAGCGCTCCTTATATGAAGGGACCTGGTTTAAAATTATAATGTTTCAAATTAATTGGAAAATTAAATCTTTACTTTTTAGATTTCTCAACTTTTTTAATTTGTATGAAATATTGTTTTTAATTCAAAAAAAAATATCAAAAACTTCGGATATCAAACTAGAAGAAATAATTTTTTACTGGGATATCCATTATAAATATTTAAAAGAAAATAAGACTAAATCACTAATAGAAATTGGAGCTGGCAAGTCGTTGGCTCAAAATATTTATCTAAGTTATATGTTTGATCAAGAAGTTGAGCAAACTCTTATAGATGTTTCAAAAATGTTAGATTTAGATCTATTTAATAAAGCTAATGAGCAAATATCAAATATCCTAAGAGTCAACAGATTGCCTTTTGCAAGATCTATCGAAGATTTAAAAAAAAATTTCAATTTAAATTATTTAGCCCCTATGACTTTAAAACAAATCAACGATGAAAATTTAAAATTTGATGCATGCATTTCCTCAACTACACTTGAACATTTGCCAAAAAAAGAACTGGTAGAGAGCTTTTATCTACTTAAAAGTATAGTAAAATCAAACGGTGTTATATCAGCGGTAATAGACTATTCTGATCATTACTCTCACACAGATACAAGTATAAGTAATTTAAATTTTTTAAGATTTAGCGAAGATCAGTGGAAGAAATACAATACTAAAATGCTTTTTCAAAATAGGCTTAGACATCAGGATTACAGAGAAATTTTTAAAAAAATTGGTTTCACAATTTTTGAAATTAAAGGCGACTATGGAAAATACCCCGAACTTGTCTCAGAAAAGTTTAACTCGAAAGATAAGGAAACTTCAATGCTTTGGGGTTATTATCTGCTAAAATTTAATGAAAATTGATAAACAGACATATTACAAAATTATCTTAGTAGTGAGTTCAATAATATTTATACTTATTTTAATTGAGGTGGCTTTAAGGCTATTTGGTCACTCTCCGAGGAAAGTTTTAGATATTACTATCAATGAACCAATTACATATAAGTACGATCATAACTTAGGATGGTCATCAATTGAGGGAAAACACAAGTTTAAGCCTTGGTCAGATGAAGGCCAAGAAACTTTTCTAAATATTAATTCAGATGGAAGCAGGTACACCGGACAATCCTTAAAAAAAAATAATAAATTAATATTTATTGGAGGGTCTGTTACTCAAGGATGGGCTGTAAATGACCATGAAACTTTTCCATATATGATACAAAATAAAAATTCTAATTATGGGGTATATAATTTTGGTACAGGTGGGTATGGAGGATACCAATCACTATTATTGTTAGAAAAAGTTTTAAAAGAGAAAAAAAATATAAAATTTGTTGTATATGGATTCATTAATCATCATGAAGAAAGAAATATTGCTTCAGGAAAGTGGATGTATATTTTAAATTATTACTCTAAAAGGGGACAAGTAGACGTTCCTTACGCTTCGATAAACAATATGGGAGAGTTGATTAGATATAATCCAATTAAATATGCTAAATTACCTTTAAGTAAGTATTCGTCGTTATCAGCAAAATTAGAACAAAAAATAATGTATTTAAAATCATATTTTCGTGAGAAAAAACAGACTGAAGTTTCATTAAAGATTATTAATGAAATGAACGAATTATCTTTGAAAAAAAATATAAAATTTATTTTATTATTCCTTGAGAAATTTAATGACGATAGGGATAAAAAATATAGAGATTTTTTAAATGACTCGGAAATTTCTTTTATAGAGTGTTCACTTCCTGGGGGAGAAGAATATATTGTAAAAGGTGAGGGCCATCCAAACTTTAAATCACACAAAAAAATTAGCGAGTGTTTTTTAAAAGAATTTAATTTGGTAAAAACTAAGAATAATTAATTTTATGAATTATTGGTTGCTTAAATCTGAACCAGATGTTTGGTCGATTGAACAACAAAAGAAAGTTGGAGAAAAGGGAGCTACTTGGGATGGTGTAAGAAATTATCAGGCGGCAAATAATTTAAAAAAAATGAAATTAGGAGATTTATGTTTTTTTTATCATTCAAACATTGGCAAAGAAATAGTCGGCACAGTTAAGGTGGTTAAAGAAGCTTTTGTTGATAAGACTGATAAAAAAGGTAGGTTTGTAGCTGTCCAGGTTAGGTTTCATGAGCTGTTTAAATACCCGGTTACTCTCGAAAAGATAAAAAAAACAAAGACTATTTCTCACTTACCGTTAATTAGACAAAGCAGATTATCAGTTATGCCTATAGATTTTAAAAGCTGGAAAATTATTTATAAGATGGGTAAAATAAATTCTAATTAGGAGAAATTGTGGCTAAAAAGAAAAAAAAGAAAAAAAAATCAAAACAAAAAACCAAAAAAACTGGAAGAAAGAAGATTAGAAAAAGTTTAAAATCTAGAAAAAAATCTAGATCAATAAAAAAAAGAAAATCCAAAAAAAGAAAAAAAACAAAATCGAAATCGAAAAAGACAAGACCTAGAAAAATTAATTTTAAAGCGCCTAAATTATTTGAAGATGCTGATGGTAAATCTTTAATAAAAGTTTCAGATAGTTGGGCTAATCATGCTTATGTAAACGAGTCAAAATATAAAAAGAAATATAAACTTTCAATCAAAGAAAATGATAAATTTTGGGCTAAAGAGGGAAAAAGAATTACTTGGATAAAAAAATATACAAAAATTAAAGATGTTAAATATAGTAAAGAAGAAGTAAAAATTAAATGGTTTTACGATGGAACATTAAACGCTTCTGCTAATTGTATAGATAGACATCTTAAAAAAAATCCCAGCAAGACTGCAATTATTTGGGTAGGTGATGATCCAGCCGACTCGAAAAAAATTTCTTATAAAGAGTTGCATCAGAATGTTAGCAAAGTAGCTAATGGCTTAAAAAGCTTAGGAGTTCAAAAAGGAGATCGAGTAACAATTTATTTAACCATGATACCTGAACTTGCTTATGTTATGCTTGCTTGTGCAAGAATAGGCGCTGTTCACTCTATAATATTTGGTGGCTTTTCTCCTGACTCCATTGCTACAAGGATAACTGATTGTGAGTCAGAATATTTAATTACTGCGGACGAAGGTGTTAGAGGTGGAAAAATTATTCCTCTTAAAAAAATTGCGGACGAAGCTTTGGATCAGTGTCCAAACGTAAAGAAGTGTGTCGTAGTTGAAAGAACAGGTAATCAAGTTAATTGGAATGATGAAAGAGATGTTTCTTATAAAAAATTAATTTCTTCTGCTCCTACTAAATGTGACCCTGAGGAAATGAGTGCTGAAGATCCGTTGTTTATTCTTTACACTTCAGGATCTACAGGAAAACCAAAAGGAGTCTTGCATACTACAGGTGGATATATGGTCTATGCCTCAATGACACATCAATATATCTTTGATTATAAACCTAATGATATTTATTGGTGCACAGCAGATATTGGATGGGTAACTGGACATAGTTATATAATTTATGGACCACTTGCTAATGGAGCAACCACAATAATGTTTGAAGGAGTTCCTAATTATCCTGATAATTCAAGATGGTGGCAAATCGTAGATAAATATAAAGTAAACACATTTTATACTGCTCCTACTGCAATTCGTGCATTGATGAAAGAAGGTGATGGACCTGTGAAAAAAACTAGCAGAAAATCTTTGAAATTACTTGGTACAGTTGGTGAACCAATAAATCCAGAAGCTTGGATGTGGTATTATAAAACAGTAGGAGACTCTAGGTGTCCAATTGTTGACACTTGGTGGCAGACAGAAACGGGAGGAATACTCATAGCACCTCAACCAGGTGCAATTGATTTAAAACCGGGATCTGCAACTAAACCATTCTATGGAATTAAACCTGTTATAGTAGATAAAGACGGAAAAATAATTAAGGGTGAAGGTCAAGGAAGACTATGTATGGCTAGCTCTTGGCCAGGACAGATGAGAACTGTGTATGGTGATCATCAAAGATTTATAGATACTTATTTTTCTCAATTTGATGGAAAGTATTTTACTGGTGATGGCTGTAGAAGAGACAAAGATGGTTACTATTGGATTACTGGTAGAGTTGATGATGTAATAATTGTGTCAGGGCATAATCTTGGAACCGCTGAAATCGAAAGTGCTTTTGTTGCTCATCCTAAAGTAGCAGAGGCTGCAGTCGTTGGTTTTCCTCATAGTATTAAAGGAAACGGCTTATACTGCTATGTTACTCTAAACGCAGGAGAAAATCCTACTGGAGACCTTGAGAGAGATCTTAAACAATGGGTGAGAAAACAAATCGGACCCATTTGTTATCCTGATGTAATTCAATTTGCGCCTGGCCTTCCTAAAACTAGATCAGGTAAAATTATGAGAAGAATTTTAAGAAAAATCGCAGCGAATGAACCTGATAATCTTGGAGACACTACAACTTTAGCTGACCCAAGTGTGGTTACTTCACTAGTTGAAAATAGACTAAACAGGGATTAATCAAAGCTTAAATTTCTTGTTAATTTTTTAAATTCATCTATTTTTAAATTCCACTTTAATCTCATAGAATTTAATACTATTTCTTTATCTAAAATTTTTAATTCATCTGCAATTGGCGCCCAATTGTAAAGTGCCTTGCAACTTTCTTTAAATGGATTATCTAAATAATATTTGTTAAAATCTATTTTTTCATATCGGTTTAGAAATTCTTTCTTAGCTTTTTCATACACTTCATTACTTAAACCATTTGATTTTTCCTTTTCTATAATGTTTAAAAAAATCTCTTTACAATCATTCTCTTTGAGATTTTTTTCATTTATTAAATAAGAAAAAGTGAAAAAAGTACAATCGGCAATAGCTATCATATAAATATTCCATTTTGCGATATTAATTGATTTTGAAAAAACTTCATCGTCAACCATAGCTGTATATTTAACTCCTATTCTAGTTTTTAGGTAACCATACAAAGTTGTTTGTGTAACATGAGCTGATCTCTGTTGAATAAATTTTTGCAAATCTCCTTTTGATTTGATGCTTTTAAAATAGCTTGTTACTTTTTCTACGGGGAACAAATATTCACCCATGGTTTTTAGAGTAATTCTAAGTTTTTCTAGATTCAATTTCACGTTGTATTTTAAAAACCCTTATTTTGCTTAACTTATAGCATTTCAAATTGGTTTTAGGGTCCTTTTTTCTCTTTAAATTAAACTCATAATGGGTAAGGTTCATACAACTAATAATACTTTTTACGTAAAAAGTTAAAAATAAATAGGGGGAAATATGTCAAATAAAGACGCATATTGGAATAAGACCAAAAACCATATGATCGTAACATTGGTTCTTTGGGCTTTCTTCTCATTAGTAATCTTCATGTTTGGTTCAGAGCTGAACACGATGTCTTTTCTTGGCTATCCACTAGCATATTACATGACTGCGCAAGGATCACTTCTTGCCTTTGTGATAATTTTGTTTTGGACTGCAAATAAACAAGAAAAAATCGACGAAGAACATGGTTTCTCGGAAAGAGAGGATGACTAATGTTTAAAGGAGATTTTATTAAAAACCTTCCTAAAATATACGGGACCTACACTGGTGGTTTCATAGTATTCATCATTTTGATGGCTAT
>CACEBP010000004.1 GCA_902557785.1 uncultured Pelagibacteraceae bacterium
TTCTAATCTGCAGAAAAACCTAATAAAATCAATGTTTTTTTGGTGTTTCACGTAAATGTTAACACAATATATTGTGCCTCAAAAAGTGTTGATTTTATTGACTTTTTTAGCTTTAAAAAGTGGCTTAAAACAAGCCTAAATCTTTAAGATCATTAAATGTTGTAAAAAACATTAGAGAAAGTAGTAAAAATAACCCGATTCGAAAAAAACCTTCCTGGGTTTTTTGAGTCAAAGGACGACCTAAAATCTTCTCAAAAGCGTAAAACATTAAATGTCCGCCATCTAGCATTGGTATCGGGAAAAGATTTATAAACCCTAAGCTTATAGAAATATATGCCATAATACTCAAAAAGGCTATAAATCCAAGCTGAGCAACTTGACCAGTTATTTTAGCAATTTTAATTGGTCCTCCTAATTGAGAGGTGTCCCCTGTTCCTTTAAACATAGAAATTACAAATTCCCACGATGCCTCGATAACAAACCAGGTTTCTTTTACTGCATAATATAATGCTGTAGCAGGTCCTAATCGTTGCCTGTTTATCTCTTCATTTAAAGGAGCAACTTTTATTCCAATAATCTTCTTGTTAATTTGATTTCCTAAGGAGTCTTTTCCTTCAATAAATTTTGGCTTTACTTTTAGAGTAAGTTCATTGCCGGCTCTTAAAACTTTTATATCAATAGTTTCTGAGGATGAAGCATTTATGAAAGTAGAAACCTCCATAATACTTTTTACCTCTCTCTTATTTATTGATTGGATTACATCACCTGATTTAATACCCGCAGCATAAGCTGGACTATCAGTCTGAACTTCTTGGATTTGAGCGGGGGTAAAATCTTTGCCCGCAAACATATAAATAAAAGCAAAAATTACTATAGCAAGTAAAAAATTAGCAAATGGTCCAGCTGCTACAATCAATGACCTCTGATAGAGAGGTTTTACAACAAATAGTTTTTTTTTATCTTCCTCATTATATTCTTTTAAAAGCTCTTCTTGCTCTGCTTGGCTAAACACATTTCTATCACCAAAAAATTTAACATATCCACCTAAGGGAATTGCGCAAAATTTCCATCTGGTACCTGATTTATCGTTAAAACCGAATAATTCCTTACCAAACCCAATAGAAAAATCAGTTACGCCTACACCATATTTTTTTGCAAAATAATAGTGTCCGTATTCATGTATAAAAACAACGATAGTTAATAAAATTATAAAAGGGATTATAAAAGATATTAAAATTTCCACTCGTTAACCTTTGTAAATATAAAGTTT
Organism: uncultured Pelagibacteraceae bacterium; assembly: GCA_902557785.1. GTDB lineage: Bacteria > Pseudomonadota > Alphaproteobacteria > Pelagibacterales > Pelagibacteraceae > Pelagilacustribacter. Next base: position 1,271 of record CACEBP010000004.1, read on the forward strand.
CTAAAAGCCATTAATCTTGCATTATTCTTTAAAGATGCAGGATAAACAAAATGTGTCTCTGTGGGTTTGCCTGTTTCCTCTGGTAAAACTTTAGTAATATTACTTACGTTATGAGTGATGTAATCTGGTAAAGCAGCCAAACCCACTCCACTCTGTACTGCTAATAATAATCCATATACACTATTCACTTTCATAATTGATTTTCTTTTTTTTCCGTCTTTAAGTCCATGTTTCAAAACCCAGTCAGGATTGTAAACGGGAGATGGAGCTCCTTTTCCGTAAGTAATAAATTTATGTTTATCTAAATCTTTTAAAGTTTTTGGATATCCATTTTTTTGGAGATAATCATTAGAACCATAAATATGATAATTAAAATCAACAAATTTTTTTTGAATTAAATTTAATTGTTTCGGTCTTCTCATCCTTATCGCGACATCCGCCTCTCGAGTACTTAAATCAAGTTCTTTATCATCAAATATTAATTCGATTTCAATATCTGGATGTAAATCCATAAACTCTTTAATCCTTGGTGTAAGCCAAGTCGTACCGAAACTTACTACTGTTGTAACTGTAAGTTTTCCATTTAGCTTATCTTTATGTCCGCTAAGGTTAGCTTCTACATCTTTTAATTTTGATATAATTTCATGTGCTGATTTATAAAGATATTCACCGTTTTCAGTCAAAACTAACCCTCTTGCATGTCTTTCAAAAAGTTGGACTTTTAGATCGCCTTCTAGTGCTTGAATTTGGCGGCTTATAGCGGATTGACTAAGGTTTAAAATAGTTGAAGCTTTTGTAAAACTTGACGCCTCTGCAACCGTATGAAATATTTTTAATTTATCCCAATCCATAAATAAAGTTAATTATAAGTTATTTATTTGGATTTACTACAGCTCTTCCAAAAAACTCCCCTTTAAGAAGTTTAGGATAAGTTTCTAAAAGTTCAGTAAATGAAAGCTCTTTAGTAAATGATTGAACCTTTGAAAAATCTATTAACTTTGCTGCTTCACCCCAAACGAATTCTCTTCGTTTTATTGATGATCCGGACGAATCAATTCCCCATAGTTTAACTCCTCTTATAATAAATGGCATAACATTTGTATTTATTTTGATACCACCAGCATTTCCACAAGCGGCTACTATCCCGCCAGGTTTTGTTTGAGCAAATATTTTGGTTAAAGCAGACCCTCCGACAGTATCAACTACACCGTCCCATACTCCTTTTTCTAACAGTTTACTTTCACCATCAAATTCTTTTCTATCAATAATATTTTTCGCACCTAAATTTTTTAAGTAATCGTTCTTGTCTTTTTTACCTGTAACAGCATGAACATCGTATCCCATTTTTGATAAAATCATTACCGCAATACTTCCAACGCCTCCTGTTGCACCAGTAACTAAAACATCTTTAACTTTTTGACCTAATAATAGTTCCTCTTTCGCTTTTACAGCAAACGAACAAAGTAAAGCTGTAAAACCGGCAGTGCCTAACATCATAGCTTTATGTGAATCTAATTCTTTTGGTATCTTAATTAAAAAATTTGAGTCAACTTTTGCGTATTGAGAAAATCCCCCAAAATACGCCTCTCCTACTCTAAATCCTGTAAGAATTACTTTATCATCTTTTGTAAATTTATCATCTTCGCTCTCAACAACTATTCCTGAAAAATCTATCCCCGGAACGAAAGGAAATTTTCTTACGATCTTTCCTCCATCATTTAAAATCATAGCGTCTTTATAATTTAAGCTTGAATAGTCAACTTTGACTAATACATTTCCATCTTTTAATTGGGATTTGTCTATTTCTTTAATATCTCTTGCGAACTTTTCGTTTTGATTGTCAATAACAATAGCTTTGAATTTATCAGACATCTATTTTCCAATATATTTTAGGTATCTATTTTGAATACTTAAATCTTCCTTAAAAGAACCTAAAAAATAATTTGTAACAGTTGTTGCTTTCTCTTTTTTAATACCTCGCATAGTCATACATTGATGTGCTGCATCAATCGTAACTGCTACACCCTTTGCATCTAATGCGCTCATAAGCGTTTTTGCAATTTGCATTGTCAATCTCTCTTGTGTTTGCAGTCGTTTAGAAAAAATTTCAACTGTTCTAGCTAATTTGCTCAAACCTACAACTTTTTTATTTGGAATATAAGAAACATGAGCAACGCCTATTATTGGGGCCATGTGATGCTCGCAATGACTTTCTAAAGTTATATTTTTTTCAATTACCATATCATCGTAACCTTCAACGTCACTGAAAGTCTTTGATAAATCCTTCTCTGCGTTTTGATGATATCCTTTAAAATATTCTTTAAAAGCTTTTACAACTCTTTTCGGGGTCTCTTGTAGTCCTTCTCTACTTGGATCTTCACCGATCCAAGCTAATAGTTTTTTTATTGCCTCTTCAGCCTCTTTATCACTGACTTGAGGTTTATTAGATGACTCTTTATTGATGTCTTTAACTAATTTCATACTATGCTGTTTCTATAGGACATGTATAATTATTGCAAATTGCTATTTTGTCTTTTTTTCACTATTTTACTGTAATGTTTAAAAAAAGAGAAAATGTATTTGAGGTTGAGGAGGGAAAATTTCTCTCTCCGAAATTTGATAACAATGGTCTAATTCCTGTGACCACTTCAGATAGTAGTTCTGGAGAACTTTTGATGCACGGATACATGAATGCAGAAGCTTTAAAAAAAACTATTGAGACAAAAGAAGCTCATTATTGGAGTAGATCAAAAAAAGCTTTATGGCATAAAGGTAAAATGAGTGGATTTGTTCAAAAAGTAATTGATTTAAGAATTGATGATGATCAGGATGCTTTATGGATGTCAGTAGATATAGGGAATGGTGCGAGTTGCCATGTCGGGTACAAGTCTTGTTTTTATCGATCAATACCTTTAGGGCCAATTAAAAACACTGAAGAAATTGAGCTAGATTTTAAGGAAAAGAAAAAAAAATTTGATCCTGAGGAAGTTTATAAAGGTCAGCCTAATCCTACAAAGTTGTAAATATGAGAGTATTAAGTCCTTTTGGTCCTAAGATTGCAAGTCTTAAATTATCAGGTAATTCAATAAGAAAAATAAATATTGAAGTTGACAAAATTATTTCAAAAAAAAATTTGCTAAAAAAATTAGATTATTCAAATAAACTAGTAGGTCAAGTAAAGCAGGAATTTCAACTACCGAAAACTTTTATAAAAAAAAACCTTGAAAAAATTTTATATAAAGCAGTTAAAGATTATATTTTTAAATGTTTAGGGAAAAGAGTTACCAAAATTAAAATTAAAAATTTTTGGATAGTTCGCCAATTCAACGACGAGTATAATCCAGTTCATTTTCATGATGGACATATTTCAGGAGTTGGTTACTTAAAGATACCTAAATTTATTTTCAAAAATAAAAAACAAACTCAAACTGATGGCTCAATAGACTTTATTAATGGAAACAGAATGCTTTTAAGTGAATGTATTTTTAATCATAAACCAAAAGTAGGTGATATGATATTATTTCCAAATTATTTAATGCACACCGCGTATCCATTTAAAACTAATGGCGAAAGAAGATCTTTTTCTTTCAATTTAGAAATTGATAAAAAAATTGCAAATGTATTTAGCAAATGAGTAAACAAATTCAAAAAAATGTTTTTGGAGAACCTCTTGAACCATGTTCAAATGAACCTTTAACTGGTTGGTTTAGAGATGGATGTTGCAATACAGATAAAAATGATCGAGGCGTGCACACCGTTTGTGCAAAAGTTTCTGATGAATTTTTAAAGTGGTCTAAAAAAGTTGGTAATGATTTAATTACACCTCATCCTGAATTTGGATTTCCTGGATTAAAAGATGGAGATTCCTGGTGCGTGTGCGCTACATGGTACGCTAGAGCAATCGAAGAGGGAGCAGCATGTCAAGTTTACCTAAAAAAAACTAATGTCAAAACATTAGAACTTATTCCTATTGAAAAATTAAAGAAATTTGCTTTAGACTTATCCTAATAGACTTTAACGCCTCTATTTTTTATTATTAGTTGTAGCTCTTGGTATTCATCACAACTACAATCTTTTAAAACTGTTAGTCTTTCATTAGCTTTGTCTAAACGATTAGTTTGAACATAAAGCTCACCTAAATATTCATTAATACCATTATGATTAGGTTTGATTTTTAAGCCTTCTAAATAGAATTTCTCAGCTTGTTCAAAGTTTCCAATTTTTCTTGTAGTAAAACCCATGTAATTCAAAATGTCTGGATTTTTTTTATCTGATTTATAAGCTTTTTCCAATTTATCAAATGCTTTTGAATATAGTTTTTTTGCTTTTTCTGGTTTTTCTTTTTTTTCCAACTTACCAGCTCTTTTCACTAGCTTAACAGCATCTTCGTATAAGTTTTCTTTTGTAGAGGAGTCTCCGCTGCTACTACCGCTGCTACTGCTATCACTTCCTGCAGCTAACGCGTTTGTGCTAATCAATAAAGAAGTTAATAAGACTAATATTGTTTTCATGTGAATATCTTAAGGAATTATATTTAAAATGTTATGCGACAGATGATCTTCCTCCGTCAACACCAAAGATTTGACCTGTAATCCAAGAGCTTTCATCTGTTAGAAGAAACTTTGCCACAGATGCAGAGTCCCCTCCTTCTCCAATTCTTTTTAGTGGATGCATTTTAGCAATACTCTCAGCCATCTTTTCGTTTTTAAGTAAAAAATTTGATATTTTTGAATTAGTCAAACTTGGAGCAATACAATTTACTCTAATGTTTGGAGCGTATTCAGCGGCAAGAGCTAGAGTTAAACCTTCAACTGCTCCTTTTGCAGATGAAACTATAGCATGGTTTGGAAAACCTTGTTGTACAGCCACTGTTGAGAATAAAACAATCGATCCTTTGCTCGCTTTTAAATTATCAGCTAAAGATTTAATAATTTCTGTTGCAGAAACTAAATTAAGATTGAATGACTGCATAAAATCACTTTTCTTAGTAAGCTTGAGAGGTTTAAGATCTATTGATCCAACACAATAAGCTAAGCCGTTCACCTGCTCGTCTTTAAGATCATTAATTATTTTTTCAGAAAAATTTTCTTCTAAAACATCACACGTTGTAAACGTAGAATTAAGTTCGTTTGCTAACTCTGATAAACTACCTTCGTCTCTCCCTACCAAATGTACTTGTTCTCCTGAATCTATAAGCTTTTTTGCAAGTGACGATCCAATTGATCCGGTTGCACCTAATATTACTTTTTTCATAATTAAAAATAACATTATTAAAGGTTATTTACATGCAAATAATGACGCGTGTAATATCTTAATAAAATATGTACTTTATTACTTATGAAGCTTTTTATTATTTTAGGAAATCAATTATTTAACCCAAAATATCTATCTGATTATAAAGATCATATTTTTTTTATGGCAGAGGACTATGGTTTATGTACTTTTGAAAAGCATCATAAATTGAAAATTCTTCTTTTTTTGTCTTCAATGAGATCTTTTAAAGATGAGCTTAAATCAAAAAATTTTAATCTAATTTATAAAGATGTAAATAAAGATTTTAAATTATCCTACGAAAAAAAATTAGAAAAGACTATTAAAGAAAAAAAGATAAGAGAAATTACCTTTTTTGAAATTGAGGATAAATTTTTTGAGAAAAGAATATTAAATTTAGGAAAAAAAAATTCACTTAAGATCAACCAGGTTAAGTCTCCAATGTTTTTAATGGAGAGACAGGAATTTAAGGACTACCTTTCTAAAAATAAACGACCATTCATGGCAAATTTTTATAAAATTGTAAGAACAAAAATGAATTTATTGATGAATAAAAACGGGACCCCGAAAGGAAATAAATGGAGTTTTGATGAAGACAATAGAAAAAAACTTCCGAATGATATTAAAGTTCCTGTAATTTCTAAAACAAAAGAGACAAAGGAAACTGTCACTCTTAAAAAATTCATAAATTCTAATTTTAAAGACCATCCTGGTAATACTGATAATTTTTGGTTTCCTACAACAAGGAGAGATGCAAATAAGTGGTTAGACGAGTTTTTAAAAGAAAGAATAAAGCTTTTTGGAGATTATGAGGATGCAGTAACAGACAAATCTAATACTGTTTTTCATAGTGCGTTAAGTCCACTCATAAACTTAGGTTTAATAGCTCCTGAAGAGATAATAGAGAAATTAAGGAAAATTGAAAATAAAGTGCCTATGAATTCTTTAGAAGGTTACATTAGACAGATTATAGGCTGGAGAGAGTTTATGAGAGGAATTTATCAAAACTACGATCAACGATTAGATAAGACTAATTTTTTTAATCATAAGAGAAAAATGAAAAAATCTTGGTATGACGGAAGTACTGGTTTAGATCCATTAGATCATGCAATCAATAATGCTAAAAACTACGGATGGTCCCATCATATAGAAAGGCTAATGATATTGGCTAACATAATGAATCTTTGTGAAATAAATCCTAAACAAGTTTATAAATGGTTTATGGAAATGTTTGTAGACTCATCTGATTGGGTAATGGCGCCAAATGTTTATGGAATGGGATTATTTAGTGATGGTGGAATATTTGCAACTAAACCTTATATTTGTGGATCTAGCTATTTTCTAAAAATGATGCATTTTAAAAAAGGTCCTTGGTGTGATGTAATGGACGGATTATATTGGAAATTTATAGATAGACATAAGAAATTTTTCTTAAAAAACCCTCGTCTTGCAATGATGGTTAGAGTTTCTGAAAAAATGAATAAAGAAAGAAAAACAAGAATTTTTAAAGCTGCTAATAATTTTATAAAAGATAATACTAATGGTTAAAGTTTTTTTTAACAATTCATGTAATATTTGTAGAGCTGAAATTAATCATTACAAGAAACACTCTGATGGTAATTTGGAATGGGTTGATGTTACTGATAATCAGGATGCTCAACAATTAACCTCAAAGTCATATAAGGACTTATTAAGAAGAATGCATGTTATACAAGATGGTAAAATAATTGATGGAGCAGAGTCTTTTTTAATCATTTGGAAAAATATACCTAAATATAATTTCTTGTATAAAATCTTTAAGATAAAACCTTTATTTTTCTTTCTAAATATTTTTTATGAAATAGCAGCTTATTTTCTTTTTATAAAAAATAAACATTTATTAGATAGTGAAAAAAACTAACTTACCGAAAAAAATTTGCCCAAAATGTAATAAACCTTTTGCTTGGAGAAAAAAATGGAGGTTAAACTGGGGTAGAGTTAAATATTGTTCTAAAAGGTGTGCCTCTAAGTAATTTTTTGAATTATTTTTGGTATATTTGATTTGAAATTAAAATAACCTTTATTAGAAAACTGCCAGCAGAATTCATCTCCGTCTCTGACTATAAAATTATAATTCAAATTCTTCTTTTTTTTAATACTTTTTAAAAAAGATAAATTTTCTCCTATAGAAGGGTAAATTACATCCAGATCTTTTATTTCATTTGTATATTTATCAAAGTTGATTTCATCAATTATTTTTATATTTGAAAATCTATTGACTTGGTCTCCAATAATTTTTTTTTTAAAATTGATTACCTTTTCATCAAATTTAATTTTTCGTTTTTCATTATTGAGAAAAACACAATAAATTTTTCGATAATCTTTTAGATTTAAAGTTTCAATATTTTGTTCACTTTCAAAAAATATAAGTGTGTCGCTTTCTAAATCTTCTTTATTTATTTCCAAAGATGAGAGTTTATATTCTCTTCTGTCTGTTATAGGTGAAGCGTTCTCATTTAATTTAACATTTTTATATTTATTATTTGTGAACTTGCTTATATTCCAAGACTGAGCAACGTAGTGTTTGCCTTTAGTCTGCAAGCCTGCTACCCATCTCCAACTTAAAGTATTAGAGGCGGCATCCCCATCATATAAGTGTTTCATAAAAAACTCTGCACCTTTCTGCCAAGGTAAATTTAAAGTAAATATCCAAATGCTAGCAAACCACATTCTTGTATGATTATGTAAATAATTATTTTCTTTAAGCTCTTTTACCCAATCATTAAAACATTCAATTTGAGTTTCGCCATTGATTGCCTTTTTATAATTGTCATCTTCCTTTAATCCTTTTAAATCTTCTAAAAAGTCAGTCCAAACTTGAGGTCTAAGTTCTAACCAACCTTTCCAATAAACTCTCCAAAATATTTCTTGAATATATTTTTCAACTTTTTGGTATGGAAACTTTGCTAAAACTGTCTTTGCGACTTCATATTCAGTAATTAATCTATGAGAGATGTAAGGTGATAAGCAAGATACATTTGATTTATCTTTTGGCCCTAAGTCAAAATTTCTTTTGAAACTATAATTTGCTAATTCACTGTTTATAAAAGCATCGAGCTGTTTTAAAGCTCCGTCTCTCGAAATTTCGAATCTCATTAATCTTCGTCATCCCTCCAACCGTCAATAAATAACTTCCAACAAGCGAATGAAACACAAATGATACCGACACTAAACCCTAAAAGAACCCCATTATCTTTTCCTAAAAAAATTGTTCCATAATGCGTGCTGAGTATTGGTGGCAAAACTAATATAGCTCCTATTATAAAATATCTAACTACAAAAGGTGGTTTTTTCATTAAATAGTATTTCCTTGATCCACCGGCATTGAAACCCCAGAAGTAAACCAACAATCTTTACAATTTTTTTCAGAAGCTTTTTGAACATGCCATTCATAGAATAATAATTGTTTATCTTTTGCTAATATTTCAATTTTAAAAATATGTTTATTGGGAGTATTCATTATTAGATTAATTTTATGTGAAGAATGATTTAGCAATGCTCTATACTGAGCTCCATAAATCATAATTCTAAATCGCTCATATGGTCCTGTAATTTTTTTATTATCAGGATGGGCGAATAACCAAGTTTGTTTTATACCTTCGTCGTTTTTATTATTATTTTTAAGTGCTTCTAATTGTATTTTAACTACATCATAAGGTAACAATTTTTCATTTGGATTAATTATTTCACTATTAAGTTTATTACTAAATAAAATAACAATTATAAATAAATATATTTTTTTTAATTCCATATTTTTTTTAAAGTTTCCTCTCTTTGGCATCCTTTTTTATACATTAAATATCTTATAAAATTTTTTTCATAATAATCTTGATGATAAGTTTCAGCTTTGTAAAATTTTTCAAATTTCCAAACTAATGTGACAATCTTTTTATTAAATACATTTTCTAATTTCTTAAAAGAATTATCAATATGTTCTTTTTGTTTCTCATTTTCAAAAAAAATTACAGATCTATAACTTTTTCCCTTGTCACAAAACTGACCATTGGCATCGAATGGGTCTATATTTTTCCAATATATGTCTAAAAGTTTTTGGTAATCAATCTTAGCTGAATCATAAGTAACTTCAATTGCCTCTACATGACCAGAGTCTGTATAAATAACATCAGCATATTTTGGATTCTTTAAATGTCCACCTGAATATCCGGAAATTGTTGAAATTACTCCCTCCACTTGATCAAATGACTCCTCCATACACCAAAAGCAACCACCTGCAAAATAAGCTTTTTTTTCCTCAGCTTGTAAAGCTGGATTTAAGATTATTAATGTGACGAATAGTAAAAAAATTCTCATTTTAAATATGTTATATTAAAGAATATGGAAAACGATGGATTTATTGTCATAGAGGGAATTCATAAAAACCCTAACAATATTGATACTATTGATGAAAAAACCAAAAAAATTCATGGCCCATTTAAAAAAAAACAGGCCGAAGTTTTTGCAAAATCTTTAATACAAAAAAACGTAGATAATTTTTACCATAGAGCTTGGGTTGTTAAGGAAGGACTGGAAATAAATGATGTATGTGAAGAATGTAAAAAAGAGGAAGAAAGTGTTAAACAAAATTTAATTATGCACGGCTACAAGATTTGTAAAAGTTGCAATTTAGCAAAAACAATATTTCCGATTTAAATCCCTTTAAAAAGGACTATAACTAAAAATAAGAAAAAAGCTTGAAACAACCACGAAACTACAACAACTCCGAACGCTTTCCAAAGACTGTCATAATCTAAAGCTGCTTTTACTGCTACAACCATGCAAGCAAGCATCCAAAAAGCAGAACCAATAAATGTAACTGTCATTAACTCTGGTGTAATTCCAAATACTCTTATTAATCCTGGTGCACTTGAAAAACCGATCGTTCTTAAAAGTTCTCCGTGATTACTTTTTGTTTTGACTCCCCCAAAAAGTTTTACTCCAACAAAATAAATTACATACGCCCACACATACCAGCTTAATAATGAAAGCGCTGGTGCTATTAAAAAATTAGAGGCTCCTAAATGAATTGAACCAACACCTGCAGCCAAACTAGATAAGACTACTACAGCACCTGCTTGAAAAGTTGCATTTTTATCCTTTTCAACTTCTTCAAACAATTCAATATCAATTTTAATTGCTCTAAATATTCTATTTAAAAATATATTTATCATTCTATTTTTTGGTAAACGGCTTTAACAAATTTAAAATCTTATTATGCAAAATTTGATTAGATGTTGCTAGAATATTTCCACCTTTTTCTGCTGACTCATTCTTCCAATTTGTTATTTTTGCTCCAGAATTTTTTATTATTGGTATTAAAGGAAGTATGTCATAAGGTTTTAAATTTGCTTCAATAACAGCATCAACTTTTCCCTCGGCTAACAGACAATAATTCAGTGCATCAAACCCAGCTAATCTAAAAGACCAACCAAATTTTTTAATTACTTTGCGTTGTTTTTCATAACTTAATGTTCCATGAAAATTTCCGATTATCTTAATTGTTTTTAAATTATTATTATTTGATGACTTTAAAATAAATTTTTTTTTGTTTTTATAACAATAAGATTTTTTTTTATCGTTAATATAATATTTATCTAGCTCTGGAAAATTAGCTAAGCCTATCAAAGATCTTTCTTCGAATGATAAACTTATTAAATTTGACCATGTTGGTGCTCCAATAACAAAAGCTCTTGTGCCATCTATTGGGTCAATAGACCATTTATAATTATTTGATGAAAATTTATCTTCAAATTCCTCTCCGATAATAGAGTCTTTTGGAAATTTTTTATTTATTAGTGAGCGGATATATTTTTCAAATGCTCTATCAAAATTAGTTACAGGATCAAAATCTTTTTTTGACTTAGATTTATTGCTTACTACCAAACTAGACTTAGATTTTTTTTTATAAAATGAGTTCAACTTAGGTGGTAATTTTTTAAGAAAGTTGAATGGTTTGTTATAATCCATTATGTGTATATAGCTTAATTTAAAAAAAAATATATATGAAAATACCAAAAAAATTAGAACCTTTGCTCGCAGGACTATTCGCTTCAATTATTATTGGAATTCTCTCTTTTCTTAGCTTCGAAACATCCACAGGTTTTTGGTTAATGTTTTCTTTTGGATCATCTACTTTAATTGTACTGGTATTTCATAATAGTGAATTTGCTCAACCTGCAAATGTTTTTTTTGGTCATTTATTAGCAATCGTTATAGGAATTCTTTTTAATGAATTTTTAGGAATGTCTTACCTAACGCTTGGATTGTCTGTTGGAACTACTGTAACACTAATGATGTATTTTAAAATTATACATCCTCCTGCAGCCGCAAACCCTTTAATAGCGATGTTTGCTGACGTTTCATTGAGTTATATTGTTTTTCCAGTAATAGTCGGTTCAATAGTCATTATTGTTTTATCTGTAATAATAAATCGGTATCTCCTCAAAAGAAATTACCCAGTTAGATGGTTTTAATTTAATAGAAAAATTGAACTATTGAGAATTAATGCATAGCTTGACCAAGCTAGATAAGGGATCATTAAATAAAAACTCATTTTATGCCTAGAAAAATACTGTTTCATTAAAATTATAATAAATATTAATATAATTACTAAATTTACCAGAGCTATACCAATTAAGTGAAAACCAAAAAATACTACGCTCCATGTACTATTAAAAAATAAATGAATGAAGTAAATTTTTAATAGTTTTGTTTCAAAAGATTTTATCCAAACTTTCCAAATTGCAAACGACATTAAAAAATATAACGTTGTCCATACAGGAGCAAAAATCCAGCTTGGAGGATTAAAACTCGGTAATATAATTTGTGAGTACCAAGGTTCTTTAAAAGTTGTTGTCGCATAGCTGCCGATCATAGGTGCAATAAAGGTTATTAATAGTATAATTATTAAAGATAAGTATTTATTTTTCACAACTTTATAAGATATAACTAATTAATGTCTGAAAATCATAAAAAAATTTGGATCACTGGAGCAAGTAGTGGAATTGGAAAGGCAGTTGCAGAAAAATTTGCAAAAGAAGGCTGGAAAGTTGCAGTTTCAGCTCGAAGAAAAGAATTGTTGGATGAGTTAGCCAAAAATGAAAATATTTCATCTTTTCCTTTAGACGTTACTGATAGATCTCAAATAAATAATACGTTTAAAAATATTTTAAATGAATTCAGCGAATTAGACATATGTTTGTTTTCAAGCGGAACATACGAACCCAAAGACGAGCAAAATATAGATCCAGATAAAATAAAAAATGTGATTAATATAAATTTTTTAGGGGTTATTGATTGTGTAAAAGTTGTTGAAGATTATTTTAAAAGTAAGAAATCTGGACACATTTCGATAGTTTCCTCGATTGCAGGTTACAGAGGTCTGCCAAATTCAAGTGGTTATGGTCCCTCAAAAGCTGCTCTAACTAATTTTAGTGAAAGTATTTACTTTGATTTTAAAAAATTTGGAGTTAGGGTCTCAGTTGTATCACCAGGTTTCATCAAAACTCCTTTGACCGATAAAAATGAGTTTCCTATGCCATTTTTAAAAACTCCTGAATACGCTGCAGATAAAATTTATAATGGCTTAGTAAAAGGAAATGCTTTTGAAATTCATTTCCCAAAAGGTTTAACTTTAATTTTAAAATTTTTAAGAATTTTGCCTTATAGAACCTATTTATTTTTAGTAGATAAATTTGTAAAGCGTTAATCTTTAAAAAACATTACAGTTAATTCCGCAACTTTTATTCCAAACTTGGTCATCGTAGCCCTATTAATTGCTACACGCTCATCTTGCATAAAAATCCAGTCATCAAAAGTAATTTTAATATTTTTACCTTTGACTGGCACCAGCAATACGTACTCAAATTTAAAAGCTGGACCATATGAATATCCTTTAGCTGTCCCAACTACATCAGAGGCTGTTCCTTCATAGTTATGTTCATCAATTTTTTTAATAGTCCATTGACGAGTTTGTCTTTCCCCGTCATTCCAATCAAAAACTTCGTCTAAAATTAATTGAGATCCATCCCATTTTCCGTTTAAATCAGCTTTAAATTGTCTCGTAACTTTTCCAGATCTATTTTGTAATACTCCCCAAGCTTTGACATTGCCCGATAAGTAATTTTCGATAACTAGTCTTGGTTTTTGATCTTTAAAATCTGTTGGTTTCATTTTATTTGCACATCCAGTTGTTAAAATAAGTAAAAATAGTACTATAAATTTTTTCATGAGGAATATTTATTAGACATAGAGAATTGAATCAAGTTGATGTTTCTAGACTTAAAACCCCCTTCACAATAAGATAAATAAAATTCCCACATACGCTTGAAATAATCATCAAAACCAAGTGGGCTAATTTTTTCCCAAGCGCCTAAAAAATTTTTTCTCCAAGTTGCTAAAGTTCTGGCATAATCATCAGAGTAAGTATTAATTTTTTCTAGTTTTAATTCATTTTTTTTAATTAGATTTTCCATAAATTGAATTGAGGGCAAGAACCCGCCTGGAAATATATATTTTTGAATAAAATCCTCATTCGATCTATATCTTTCAAATAAGTCATCTTTTATCACGATGCCTTGAATTGCAGCAGTGCCATTGTAATTAAGAACATTTTTAATTGTACCAAAATATTGGTCCATATATTTTTCACCAACAGCCTCTATCATTTCTATTGAAGCTACGTGATCATATTTTTCCTTGAGATCTCTATAATCTAAAAACTTAACATTAACTTTATTGTTTAACCCTGAGTTAAAAATCTTCTTTTTGGCAAACTCATATTGATTTTTTGAAATTGTGATGCAGTCTACACTCACATCATAATTTTTAGCTAAGAATTCAGCAAAACCGCCCCAACCACACCCTATCTCTAGAATCTTATTACCATCTTTTATATTCATTAAATTTATAAGCTCTTGAAATTTATTCCTTTGAGCGATTTCCAAATCATCTTTCTCGTTTTTATAGACCGCGCTGGAATAAGTGAGAGATTTATCAAGCCACAACGAAAAAAATTCATTCCCTAAATCATAATGTTTTGAAATATATTTTTTACTTTTAGATTTTGTATTTGATGCAAATATTTTTTTTATAAAATTTTTGATTTTTTGTAATTTTAAGCTTCCTGAAAAAGAATAGATTGTATTGATATTTCTCGCTAAAAGTTCAATTAAACTTGTTAAATCTGAGGTATAAAAATCTTTTTTCATATGAGCTTCTCCTAAAGCTGAGCTTCCACCCATAACGAGGTTTAGGTAAAAATTAGGTTTATTAATTTTGATATCTGAGGATAATTTGCTCTCTAGATCACCAAAATGAAAAACTTTTCCATCATAATTTATAAGCTTAAGATTTCCTTGTGAGATTTTTTTTAATTTATTTAGGACAAATCTTTCTGAAATTTTTATTAAACTCATTAATATTCCTCGTAACTTAAATTATTTTTTAATTTTGTATTTCTTTTCCTGTATATTGCCCCTTTTTTCCATAAAAGTAATGCTTCAAAATGTATCGAACTAATAATCTTAATTGTCATTAATGGATACTTAAAAAAGTTAAACATGAGTTGTTTGGAGCTAAATTCTTTTTTCTCTCCTGTTTGGGAAGCTGTTAAAACTGTTCCTATCAAGTCTGTTTGTTTAATAAAGACTGATAGTTTATCATTGGGATTGAGTAATTTAAAATTATAGTAAGTTTCCATATCCATAAATGGCGATACGTAAAACTTTTTTTTACATTTTTGAGCTATTTCTTCATTATCTTTAATTTTGAAAATATATGTATGCTGCTCATTAAAAGTATTTTTTACCTCGTAAAAAATTGCCTTCAATTTATTGTCCTCGTAACAGTAAAAGATACTTAAAGGGTTGAACACATAGCCGAAAATTCTAGGATAACAAAGTATTTTTACTTTATTAATTTCACCTTTTATATTGAACTTGCTAATGTTTTTAAGAACCCACTCTTTTAAATCACTTCCATCACGTTCTCCATGATCTTTATCATAAAAGCTGAAAATGTTAAACTTATTGTGAGAGAAAATATTTATTGATCTGTCTAATTGATTAATTTCATCTAAATCAATTAATAATGAAAAAGTTTTATATTTTAAAAAATGTTTTACAGGTTTAAATCTTGTATGTGTTACTTCACCATTGTAAATACAGGAGTTCATCAAATTTTAAAGTTATTTATCAAATCTATAGACGATTTTAATCCATCTTCATGAAATCCGTAACCAAAATAACTTCCACAAAACCAAGTCCTTTTTTTTCCTTGTATTAATCTTAGATCTTTTTGAAGCGCAGTATTCTTTGAATTCAAATATGGGTGGGTAAAATTAACTTTTTTAATAACAGAATTTTCGTTAATTTTATAAATAGGGTTTAAAGTTAAAAAATAATCTTTAGATGTATCTAAGTTTTGTAGTTTATTTAACCAATAGGTAATGCATGTCTTTTCTCCATCTGAAACGGAGTTCCAACTAGACCAGGCCCTTTTTTTATGAGGCATTAGTCTCTTATCAGTATGTAAAAAAGCCTCATTCTTCACGTAATTAAATTTTTGTAATATTTTTTTTTCTTGTTCAGTTGGTTTTTCTATCATTCTTAAACTTTGGTCTGCATGTGAAGCTAGAACTACTTGATCATAGTCAACATATTCATTGCCAATAATTACTCTGATATTGTCATCGCTTCTAATTAACTTATCCACTTTATAATTTTTAAAAATTTCTCCACTAATTTTATCTGTTACTTTTTTTACATAAGCTCTACTTCTATTTGAAACTGTGTACCATTGCGGTCTATTTTTAAATTTAAATAAACCATGATTTGTAAAAAAATTTAAAAAAAATTTTAATGGCATTTCCTTTGCTTTATTAAATGGCATTGACCAAATAGCAGCAACCATGGGTATTAAGTGATATTCGATGAAGTATTTTGATAACTTTTTTTTATTAAGAAAACTTCCTAGAGTCTCCTCTTTAATTTCACTTTTAAGTAATTTTGGAGCAGTTTTATAAAATGAAATTATTTCTCTTATCATATATAAAAATTTTAAATTGAAAAAATTTCGTTTATTAGCAAAAATGCCTCCTAAACCACTTCCGCTATATTCGACATTACTATTCTTAATTGATACAGAAAATGACATATCGCTTTTTTCATAAGGAACTTTTAATTCATTAAAAAAATTTACTAAATTTGGATAGGTAACCTCATTAAAAACAATAAAGCCTAAATCTACTGGAACAATTTTATCGCCTTCTTTTATCTCGTAGGTAAAAGAATGGCCTCCAAAATGGTCGTCTTTTTCGTATAGGTCGACTTTATATTTTTTTGAGAGAAAATATGCGGAAGATAATCCTGAGATACCTGAGCCGATAACAGCAATTTTCATTAAAAAAGGTTAAGCAGCTTCATCTTTATATTCATCCATTGAAGGACATGAACATACTAAATTTCTATCTCCAAAAACGTTGTCTACTCTAGCAACTGGTGCCCAGTATTTATTATTTTTTACATACTCAGTAGGAAAAGCTGCTTCCTCTCTTGAGTAAGTATGCTTCCACTCACTAGAGGCTAATTCGACATAAGTATGGGGCGCATTTTTCAGCGGGTTATCTATTTTATCAAACTTTGATGACACCACTAAATTAATTTCTTTTTTAATTTTTATAAGTGCATTACAAAATTTATCAATTTCCTCTAAATTTTCACTTTCAGTTGGCTCAATCATAATTGTACCAGCAACAGGCCATGACATTGTTGGAGCATGATAACCAAAGTCAATTAATCTTTTTGCTAAATCCTCCTCAGAGATTCCTGAACTTGCTTTAATTGGTCGGATGTCAATTATGCATTCATGTGCAACATTTCCATTTTTACCAGTGTATAGAACTTTGTAATCTTTGGATAATTTTTTTGAAATGTAATTTGCATTTAAAATTGAAACTTGTGAGGCTTTTTTCAATCCTTCAGCACCCATCATCTTAATATACATCCAAGATATTGGAAGTATACTTGAGCTACCCCAAGGAGCAGCTGATACAGCTCCCATTCCATTCTTAGGGCCTGCCTCTTTAATAATTTTATGTGTTGGTAAAAATTCAGCTAAATGCTGAGCACAAGCGATTGGACCCATTCCTGGACCCCCTCCACCATGAGGTATACAAAATGTTTTATGTAAATTAATATGACAAACATCCGGTCCAAATTTCCCTGGTTTTGCAATACCCACAAGTGCGTTTAAATTTGCTCCATCCATATAAACTTGTCCGCCATGCTTATGAATAACATCACAAATTTCCATGATTTTTTCCTCAAACACGCCGTGAGTAGAGGGATATGTAACCATTAAGGCAGCTAAATCTTTTGAGTGTTTTTGAGCTTTATTTTTAAGATCGTCTATATCAACGTTTCCATCATCATCACAGTTAACAACAACCACTTTCATCCCACACATTTGAGCGCTAGCTGGGTTAGTTCCATGAGCTGAGTCTGGGATCAGACAAACGTTACGATTTTCTTGTTTATTATTCTTATGGAATTTTCTTATAGTCATAAGACCTGCATACTCTCCTTGTGCGCCAGAGTTAGGTTGTAAAGAGACTGCGTCATATCCAGTAATTTCTTTTAGATCATTAATTAGATCATTAAAAAGAATCTTATAACCTTCCATCTGATTTGTAGGAACAAAAGGATGTGGTAGTGAAAACTCTTTCCAGGTAATAGGAATTAATTCAGCTGTTGCATTGAGTTTCATAGTACAAGATCCTAAAGCAATCATTGACCTGTTTAGTGCAATATCACAATCTTCAAGTTTTTTTAAATATCTAAGCATTTCAGTCTCAGAATGATATTTGTTAAAAACTGGGTGAGTTAAGTATTTTGAAGTTCTTAAAAGATTTTTTGGAAGATTGTCTAATTCAACCTTTACATCTTGCTTAATCGTTTTAGAAATTCTAAATAATTTTAATAATAAATTTACGTCATCAAGTTTTTTTGCCTCATCAAAAGCAACTGAAAGACTTTCTTCATCAACTTTTCTTAAGTTGATATTTTCTTTTAATGCAGCATCATAAATTGAATTTGTTTTTTCATTGGTTTTAATCGTAACAGTATCGAAAAAATGATCTGATAAAATCTTGTAACCACCAGCTTTAATATTATCAGCGAAAATTTTAGCTAATTTTGAAGTTCTATTAGCTATTTTAAGTATTCCTTCTGGTCCGTGATAAATTGCAAAAGCAGCGGAGATGATAGCTAATAAAGCTTGAGCGGTACAAATGTTGCTTGTCGCTTTATCTCTTCTGATGTGTTGCTCCCTAGTTTGCAAAGAAAGCCTGTAAGCTTTTTTCCCGTGTCTATCTTTAGATACACCTATAATTCTTCCTGGCATTGATCTTTTAAATTCTTCCTTAGTTGCAAAAAATGCTGCATGAGGGCCACCATATCCCATTGGTATACCAAATCTTTGAGCGCTACCAACGGCGATGTCAGCGCCAAGTTCTGCTGGAGTTTTTAATCTAGCTAAAGCCAATAAATCACAAACTAAAATAGCTTTTCCATTTTTTTTATGTATTTGACTAATGCTTTCACTTGGATCGTTTATCTCACCTAAAGTTCCTGGGTAGGATAAAACTCCGCAAATAATGTCCTCATTAATTTTTGAAAGTTCTTTTTTTTCATCGCCAATAATTAATTCTAAACCAAAAGGGTTAGTTCTTGTCTTTATAAGATCAATAGTTTGAGGATTACAATTGCTCGAAATAAATATTTTTTTTGAATTAGTCTTGTCTAATCTCTGGCTTAAACCTACTGCTTCTGCAGTTGCTGTTGATTCATCTAATAAAGAAGCATTTGCAATATCCATGCCTGTTAAGTCAATTATTGATTGTTGAAAATTTAAAAGCATTTCTAGACGACCTTGCGCTACTTCAGGCTGATACGGTGTATACGAAGTGTACCATCCTGGATTTTCTAAAATATTTCTTAAAATTACATTAGGTGTAATAGAGTTATAGTATCCCATTCCAATAAAATTTCTAAAGATTTTATTTTTTTTAGAAATAGATTTTAATTTTTTTAAAGCATCATTTTCAGACATTGGTTGATCAATTTTTAGATCATCTTTTAATAAGATTTTTTCTGGTACAGTATTGCTCATTAGATCTTCTAATGATTTGTAACCAACGTATTGCAACATTTTCAACTGATCTTCTTTAGAAGGACCAATATGTCTTTTAATAAATTCCTTTGAATTATCGTCAATCATTTAACTTGGGTTCTCCTTACAAAATTTATCATATTCGTCTTTTGACATTAGGGAGTCATACTCACCTTTATCTTTTATCTTTAACTTAAAAAACCAGCTTGCTCCTTCAGGGTCTGTATTAACACTACCAGGATCATCTGCTATAGCTTTATTTCCCTCAGTAATTTCCCCAGAAATAGGAGAATAAACATCACTTGCGGCTTTGGTAGACTCTACAACAGCAGCTTGACCTTCCTTTTCAACAGCTTTTCCTGCGTCAGGGACTTCTACAAAAACAATATCCCCTAGCATTTCAGTTGCATGTTTCGTTATCCCAACAGTGGCTAAATCACCATCCAATGAAACCCATTCATGTTTCTTAGAAAATTTTTTTTCACTCATATTTACTCTCCTTTATTTAACATAACTTTTTTTATAAAATGGAAGTTCAGAAATTTTACCCCCATATTTTTTTCCTCTTACTTCAAGCTGAATAGGTGTACCTATTTCTGAAAATTCTGATTTTACGTATCCCATTGCAACTGGAGCGTTTACACTTGGACCAAAAGTGCCACTAGTAACGAATCC
Source organism: uncultured Pelagibacteraceae bacterium (assembly GCA_902557785.1). Taxonomy (GTDB): domain Bacteria; phylum Pseudomonadota; class Alphaproteobacteria; order Pelagibacterales; family Pelagibacteraceae; genus Pelagilacustribacter. The sequence continues at coordinate 21,422 of CACEBP010000004.1, forward strand.
AATTTCATTATTTTCTGATGAAAAAATTTTTGTATTTTCTCTAGCAATTACTTTTCCATCTGGCTTAATACCAACTCTAATTTTTTCACTTCCTTTAGCTAAAAGGTTTTTTATTGTTTCCCATCCATTAAAGCCACCAACTTCTCTTCTTTTTTTTGCTATAGCCCATTTCAAATTAGCCTCAACCGGATTTATTTTTTCATTTAAATCGTGGCCATATAAACATAGACCAGCTTCTAATCTTAATGTATCTCGAGCTCCTAAACCGATTGGTTTAACTTCATTGGAAATTAAGTAATCGATAAATTTTTCAACTTTTTTGTTAGAAATTGAGATTTCAAAACCATCTTCACCTGTATATCCCGATCTAGTTACATAAAGTTTTTCACCGTCATAATCAAAATTATTTCCTGCCATAAATTTTAAATTTGCAACACCAGGTATTAATTTATCTAAAATCTCTACGGATTTGGGGCCTTGCAATGCTATCAAAGATAAATCATTGTTTAAAAGATGTTTATGATTATCTTTTAAAAATTGTGAAATTTGTTTTATGTCGTTCTCCTTGCAAGCAGCATTTAAAATTATACAGAAACCTTTTTCTGTTCTTGTGATAATTAAATCATCTATTATTCCACCTTCATTATTGAGTAAAAAAGAATACTTCGAGTGATTGATTTTTAAATTTTTTAGATCAGCTGGTATAATTTTTTCAAGAGACTCAATTAATGTTTCATCACCTTCTAGAAAAAATTGCCCCATGTGTGAGACGTCAAAAAACCCAGCGTGCGTTCTTGTAGAAATATGTTCTTTTACAATGCCATCTTTATATTGAATTGGCATTTCATATCCAGCAAATGGAACAAATTTTGCTCCTAAGTTTTTATGATAATTATATAAAGCTGTCTTTTGTATTTCCATAATAACTCTTTTTCTCAAACCCCATCTGTCTATGTACCTGAGAGATTTAATCCTTCGGTGAGGCTTACGCCTGCTTTCCAGAGTTATTACGGTAACGGTCCTTTTGCCTGAGAGTTTCCGGGGTGGTTGCTCCTTCGGCGCCAAAATGGTCTCTCCCGTTACGTTGAGGACTTTCCTCTAATTGTAATAAAAAGTCAAATGCAAATTATTCAAGTCTTGCTATGTTTTTTGTCAAAACTCTTTAATATTATTGCTGAAATAATGATTAATCCACCTATGAATACACTTATTGGAGGAATTTCATTCAAAAATAACCATACCCATAGAGGTCCACATAAAGTTTCCATTAACATAAGCAAACCTACTGTGGCTGAAGCCGTCGTCCTTGAACCAATGGTTATACATATAAATCCCAGTGCTAATTGGGGAACACCTAATAAAAAACCCATAAAAAGATCATGTGAAGTAAATTCAAAAGATTTAGATAAAATAGCGCCATAAATTAAACTAAAAATTCCAGAGTAAAGCATTGCTGGGACCATATCTAAATTAGAATTTTTTCTTATTATCATAACGTAAATTGCAAAATTAATTGGAATTACCAGTGCAACTAGATTGCCAAATAATGAACCTGTTGAAATTGAGTCTCCAACCATTATTAGGATTCCGCTCATAGCTAAAAAAATTGAGGATGATCCAATTAAAGAAACTTTTTCTTTTAAATAAAAAAATCCAAAAATTGCTAAAAACATTGTTTGAGTGCTAATTATAAATACGACATTAGCTACTGTCGTATTGTTCATGGCAACAATAAAAGCTACAAAACTAAAAGACATTACAAAGCCTCCAAGTATACCTGGAGCACCCGAGTCCTTGATAATTTTAATAACTTTATGTTTATAAGTAAAAGACAAAAATAAAATAAGTGCAATTATAAAAAAAAATGATCTTAAAAATAATATTTGCCAAACATCAGCTTCTTGAAATGATCTAACAATAAAACCTCCCCAGCTTAAACAAAATCCTCCAAACAAAAGAAGAATATATCCAGGAATTTTATAAAGAAACATCATTTAAAACTTTTTTAAGATCTTATTAAAATAAAATTTTAATGTTAAAGATCTAAATACCATAAAACACAAAAGTGAAAACCATAATCCATGATTGCCAAAAGATTTAGTTAAATAAATAGAAATAATTATAAAACTTATAACAGAAAAGATCATTGCATTTCTCAATTCTTTTGTCTGTGAAGCGCCTATAAATATACCGTCAAGTTGATAACAGAACGAAGCGATAGGTGGAATTATAATGACCCATAAGAAATGTTTATATGAAATAAATCTTAATAATTCTATATCTGTCATAATATTAATAATTTGTTTGAAAAAAATTATATAAACGAGAGATACAATTATTGCTGTAATAAAACTGATTTGTATTGAATTTTTTACAACAGATAAAAAAGAATTTTTAATTTTTCTTCCAATGGTAAAACCCACAACTCCCTCAGTGGAAAATGCATAAGCGTCTAAAAAAAAAGCAGCTAATATAATAAATTGCATTAATATAGCATTTACAGCTAAATAATCTTCTCCAAGTTTTGAACCTAAATATGTGACCCATAAAAATGAAAAAGTTAAAAATAAAGTTCTAATAAAAATATCTAAATTTATATTAAATAGTTTTAAAAGTTTTGATTTAATAACAATTTTTTCAAATCTAGGTATTAATTTATATTTTTTGATTATAAATCTGTAAGTAAATAAACTGAAAATAATTACTGTTATAAAACTTGCAAATAAAGTACCGAGAGCGACACCAAATACATCTAGATTGTAAGATAAAACTAAAATAGAACTAAAAACTATATTCAAAATAGATAAAGTTACTATCATAAAACTAGAAATCTTTGTTTTTTGTATTCCAAGATAAAATCCAGCTAAAATATAGATTGTTAACTCTGCCGGAACCGAAAGAACTCTAACATTTAAATAAGTATTAATTAAATTATATGTTTCTAAAGACGTATTAAAAAAATGTTGAATAGAAATGTTTATTAAAGGTTTTAAAATTATAATTACTAAAGCTATCGCCATAGCAATTACAAAATTTCTCAATAATGTTCTTACAATTTCTCTATAATCACCTCTACCATAAGCTTGAGAAACAATTCCAACAGTGCCCATTCTTAAAAAACCAAAACTCCAAATAACCATAGTCATTACTGATGTAGCGATGCTCGTTGCAGCTAGATATTTTGTTTCTCCAAGATTTCCCATTAAACCGGTGTCCACAATTCCGACCAAAGGAATAGCCAAGTTTGAAAAAAACACTGGAATGGACAACAAGATGATTTGTTTTTTTGAAAATTTTGTTGAATATTTTGCTAATTTCATTTTTCTGCTTTAAAATATATAATTATGCTTATATACACCTCTTAGGACAATGTTAGAGCAATTATTTATCACCTTTCAAATACTTATAATCGATGTTGTAATGGCCGCAGATAATGCCATCATTATAGGCCTTATTGCTGCAAACTTTGCACCTGACAATAGAAAAAAAATTATTGCATTGGGTGTAGCTGGAGCTTTTATTTTTAGAATATTTTTTGCAACAGGTGCAAATTATATATTTGAATTTCCTTGGGTAAAAATACTAGGTGGATTACTTTTAATATGGGTAATCAACAATCTAAGACAAGATTTCTTTGGTCAAAATAAAGTTAGATCTCCACAATTAAAGTCAAAAGAACCAAAAAGTTTTGGAACTGGTGTTTATCAGGTTTTAATCGCTGACCTAACATTAAGTTTTGATAACGTGTTAGCTGTAGTAGCAGCATCTAAAGGAAACTTTCATATCATGGTTATTGGGCTCTTATTATCTGTATTTCTTATCGCCACACTTGCGAGTTACTTTGCAGACTTTATAAAAAGACATCAATGGCTTGGATATTTAGGGTTAATTGTAATTTTAATTATCGCATTACAGTTAATAATTGGAGGTCTTGTAAACTACGAAGTCCTATCTATTAACGAGAAATTTAAATTCTTATTCGCAATATGATAGATTTTTGCGTTCTAGGGTCAGGGATTGCTGGCTCTACAATTGCAAATCTTTTATCTAAAAAATACTCAGTTCATGTCTTCGACAAAGCAAGAGGTCCCGGAGGTAGATCATCAAATAAAAGGTTTAAAAAAAATCTAAACTTTGATCATGGAGTTCAATATATATCTCCAAAATCAAAACCATTTATCAAATATATTCATAAACTTTATAAAAATAGAATTTTAAAAAGTTGGGACGATAATCATTTAGATTTTACGTTTGAGAAAAAATATTCTTTAACTAAATATATAGGCAGAAAATCTAATAATGATTTAGTTAAATATAATTTAAAAAATATCAAGCAATCATTTGCTTCACCAATTGAAAAAATCGATTTTAAAAAATATTTTTGGGAAATTACTCTTAAAAATAAATCAAAATATCAATTTAAATCAATTATTATAACCTGTCCTTTCCCCCAATTAAAAAAAATAGCAAAGAATTATTTAGATAAAAATATCTTAAAACTTAAAGTTCAAATGCAACCTAATATTACAGTGATGATAGCTTTAAAAAATCAAAAAAATCTTCCTATTAGTTCAATAAAATTTAATGATGATATTTTAGCTTGGGCTGCAAATGAAAATAGTAAAAAAAGATTTAAATCAAGTATAAATTTATGGACACTTCAAGCTACACTTAAATGGTCAAAAAAAACTATAAATAAATATAAAACTGATAAATCAATTATGAATCAATTGATTACACGATTTATAAAATTAACAGGATTTAAAAAAAATAAAATAATCTTTAAAAAAATTCATGGTTGGAAGTATTCATATAACTATGAAAAAACACCATACTTAAGTATTTGGAATAAAAAAATTAATTTAGGAGTTTGTGGAGATTGGTTTAACGGACCTAAAGTTGAAAATGCCTGGCTGAGTGCTAATGATCTTGCAAAAAAAATAAAATAATTAGAAAATACCTTTGCTACTTTTAGCTTTATCTTTTATTGAACTCTTAATCTCAACGTTTAAACCTATTAAATCTTTCGCTTTTAATTTAGGAAGATTTTGAACGCATTTTAAAAATCGATCTGACTCTTTTTTAGAAATAAGACCATCAGTCAAAGTTTTGAATTTATTAATGTACTCTTTTCGTGTGAAAGGTCTTTTGCCTGCTGGATGGGCGTCAGCAACATTTATTTCATCTGAAATTATAGATCCATCTTTCATTGTTATAATTACTTTTCCACCAAAACATTTATTTTCAGGATTAGGATCGTGATATTTTTCTGTCCATTTCACATCTTCTCTTGTTGAAATTTTTTGCCAAAGTTCAACTGTGCTTTTTCTTTGAGCCCTTTGAGGCGTGTAGGATTTAACATGGTGCCATGCTCCGTCTTCAAGGGCTACTGCAAAAATATACATTATGGAATGATCTAAAGTTTCCCTGCTCGCTTTTGGATCCATTTTTTGAGGATCATTTGCTCCAGTTCCGATCACGTAATGTGTATGATGACTAGTTTCAATTAAAATATTATCGATATCACTAACATTAGAAATTTTTTTATGTAAGCTTCTAGCTAGATCAATTAAAGCTTGAGATTGATATTCCGCTGAATGTTCTTTTGTATAAGTTTCTAGAATTGCTCTTTTAGGCTCATTAATATTTGGTAATGGAACTGTATATTCTTTGTCTGGTCCTGATAAAACATAAGCGATAACACTGTCTTCCCCCTCGTAAATTGGAGATGGAGCGCCCTCACCTCTCATACATCTATCAACAGCCTCTACCGCAAGCTTACCGGCATGAGCAGGTGCAAAAGCTTTCCAGCTAGAAATTTCTCCTTTTCTAGATTGTCTTGTTGAAACAGTTATATGTAATGCTTGTTGAACGGATTGATAAATAAGATCTGTTTTTAGATTTAATAAACTTCCTAAACCAGCAGCAACGCTTGGTCCTAAATGGGCTATATGATCAATTTTATGTTCATGTAAGCAAATACCTTTAACTAAATTAACCTGAACTTCGTAACCTGTAAGTATACCCTTAATTAAATCTTTACCATTACATCCTTTTTGTTGAGCAACTGCTAGGATTGCAGGAATATTGTCACCTGGGTGACTATAGTCTGCTGCTAAAAAAGTGTCGTGATAATCTAGTTCTCTCACAGCAGTTCCGTTAGCCCATGCAGCCCATTCACAATCCACTTTAATTTTTGGATTTAAACCAAAGACAGTAGCTCCTGATTTTCTAGAGTGAGCTAAAGCCATTGCTCTCGCTGAAACAACGGGGCCTCTATTAAATGAAGCGATAGCAACAGAGGCATTATCAATTATTCTATTGATAACCATATCAACTGCATCTTTATCTATTTTTGCTTTATCTGATGCGATCTCCGCGATTTTCCAGGCTAATTGATCTTTTTTTTTTAGATTTGATTTTGATGGATGAACTTTTACTTTTATATCTCTCATTTAGTTGGCAAGCATATTTCTTAAAACATACTGCAAAATTCCTCCATTTTTGTAGTACTCAACTTCATTAGCGGTATCAATTCTACAAAGCATTTGAATTTTTTTACTAGTTCCGTCTAGATATTTAATTTCACAAGTTACTTCTTGTCTTGGTTTAACACCTTTATCAATATTTATAACTGAAACTAATTCTGCTCCCGTAATATTTAATTTTTTACGATCAAAACCCTCTTTAAATTGAAGTGGTAAAACTCCCATTCCAATTAAATTTGATCTATGAATTCTCTCAAAACTTTCTGCTAAAACAGCTTTAATTCCTAAAAGTTTAGTTCCTTTAGCTGCCCAATCCCTTGATGAACCTGTTCCATATTCTTTTCCAGCTATTACAACTAAATCATTGTTTCTTTTTTTGTATTCCATTGCAGCTTCGTAAACGCTCATTATTTTTCCATCTGGCTGTAACGTTGTAAATCCACCTTCAGTACCAGGAGCCATTTCATTTCTAATTTTTATATTTCCAAAAGTTCCTCTCATCATTACTTCGTGATTTCCCCTTCTCGCACCATATGAGTTAAAATCTTTTTGTTGTATTTGATGTTTCATAAAATAATCACCTGTTGGACTTTCTTTTTTAATACTTCCTGCCGGTGAAATATGATCTGTTGTTACTGAATCAGCCAGTAATAAAAGAATTCTAGCATCATTAATGGGTTTAAAACCTTCTGGTTGATCAGGTAAATTATCAAAGAATGGTGGTCTTTTTACGTATGTAGAATTAGCTTCCCAGTTATAAATATCGCTATCTGTTGTATTAATAGCTTGCCATTCTTTAGGTCCTTCTGAAACGTTTGAATATCTTTGTTTAAACATATCTGCGTTCAAAGAACTTAACATTAAATCTTCAATCTCTTTATTACTTGGCCAAATATCTTTTAAGAAAACATCTTTACCATCTTTATCTTTCCCAAGTGCAGACTTATACATATCAAAATTCATGTTACCTGCTAAGGCGTAAGCAACTACAAGTGGAGGTGAGGCTAAGTAATTAGCTTTTACATCTGGATTAATTCTTCCTTCAAAGTTTCTATTTCCAGATAAAACTGAAACAGTGTAAAGATCATTTTTATTTATCGCATCCGATATATTTTGATTTAAAGGTCCAGAGTTACCTATACAAGTAGTGCAACCATAACCCACTAAATTAAAACCAAGTTCATCTAAATATTTATTTAAACCAGCTTTTTCCAAATAGTCTGTCACAACTTGTGAACCAGGAGCTAAAGAAGTTTTTACCCAAGGTTTAACTTTTAATCCTTTTTCATAAGCTTTCTTCGCTAAAAGACCTGCACCAATCATTACACTTGGATTAGAAGTATTTGTGCAAGATGTTATTGCTGCAATTACTATATCACCATCTTTAATATTAAAATCAGTACCTTCAACTTTGGCTTCGATAGCTTTATCTCTATTTGCATTTTCTTTATAAACTTTTGCAAAAGCAGTTGAAGCCTCTGTAAGCAAAACTTTATCTTGTGGTCGTTTAGGTCCAGAAATACTTGTTACTACACTGCTAATATCTAAAGAAAGAGTATCAGTAAATACAACATCGTTGCTTGCCCAAAGCCCTTGCTCTTTTGAATATTTCTCCACCAAATTAATTGTCGCTTTATCTCTTCCAGATAATTGTAAATATTTAAGAGTTTCATCATCTACTGGGAAAAAACCACATGTAGCTCCATATTCAGGGGCCATGTTTGCAATTGTTGCTCTATCAGCTAAAGTTAAATTTTTTAAACCTTCACCATAAAATTCTACAAATTTTCCAACCACGCCTTTTTTTCTTAACATTTCAACAATAATTAAAACTAAATCTGTTGCAGTTGTTCCTTCTTTTAATTTTCCTTTAAGTTCAACTCCAATAACTTCTGGAATTAACATTGAAATAGGCTGACCTAACATTGCAGCCTCTGCTTCTATTCCGCCAACACCCCAACCTAAAACAGATAAACCATTGACCATAGTAGTATGACTATCAGTTCCAACTAAAGTATCTGGATAAGCATATAAATCATTTCCACTTTTTGACGACCAAACAACTTTAGATAAATATTCTAAATTTACCTGGTGACAAATCCCTGTGCCAGGAGGTACAACTCTAAAATTATCAAATGCTTTCTGACCCCATTTTAAAAACGAATAACGCTCACCGTTTCTTGAAAATTCTCTTTCGACATTTTGATTAAAAGATTTTCCTGAAGCATATTCATCTACCATTACAGAATGATCTATAACTAAATCGACAGTAGATAATGGATTAATCTTATCTGGATTTTTATTTTTATCTTTTACAGCATCTCTCATTGCTGCAAGGTCTGCAATTGCAGGAATTCCGGTATAATCTTGCAATAAAGTACGTGCTGGCCTGTAAGCTATTTCAGTGTTTGATTTTTTATTTTTAAGCCAATCATTTAAAGCTAATATTTGTTTTTTATCGACAGTTACATCATCTTCGTATCTAAGAAGATTTTCTAGTAATACCTTAAGTGATTTAGGAAGTTTTGAAATTCCTTCTAATCCATTTTTTTCAGCTTTTTTTAAATTGAAAATTTTATATTCTTTTCCAGATGATGAAATATTATCTAATGATTTAAAGGAATTTTTACTATTAAACTTCATGCGCTATACATAGAACAAAATTACGCAAACGATAAGTAAAAAAGACATTGTATAATTGAAATTCTTTACAAATTTATCACTTGTGGCGAATTTTCTCATGTATTTTCCCATTAAACACCAAGCTGTTTGGCTTCCAACGGCCATTAAAAACCAAACTAAAGTTAAAATTATAGAGTCTCTTAAATAATTGTTTTGTGTATCAATAAATAATGAGATTGAAGTTAAACCAACGATAATGCTTTTAGGATTTACGAATTGAAACCAAAAAGTATTTAAAAAAGTTACTGGTTTTGGATCGATCTTTTTATCTTTTGTTTGTCCTGCAAAAGATAATTTGTATGCCATATACAATAAGTAAATTGATCCCAATAATTTAATTGTAGTTTGAATAAATGCATACTTTTGAAAAATAGCTCCAGAAGTTAATTGCAAAAGTATAATTAATAGTGTCCATCCAATAATTACTCCAAGCATTGTAGGAATTGCTTTTCTAAAGCCGAAATTAAAAGCTGTATAAGATGTCATGATATTATTTGGGCCAGGAGAAAACGCAGTCGCAATACCAAATAATATTAATGGAAAAAGTTGCATTTTAACTTAATGAGGCGCTCTAAATCTACTATGGCAGGCTGTACAGTTACTCCACATCAGTTCTTTTTGTACAGCTCTTAGGTCTTCTGCAGTTTCAATAGCTTTAGCAAGTTTGATCATATCATCTGAGGCTTTTTGCATTAAAGCATTAAATTCATCTTTATTTTCCCAAATACTTGGAAGTGCTTCCGTTTTAAAACCTTCTTGTGTATTTTCAGGAAAATAGTCTAATAATTTTTTATAATTATCTGAGATTTTTTTCATTAAAGGTTTTGCCTCTTCAATTTTTTTAGATTTTAATAAGATAGATATTTTTTTGGCGTTTTGATAGTTTTCACTAAACATAGCTTTTCTTCCTTTAATGATTTCTTCTACAGTCATAGCGTTAGCAGAAAAGGGGAAACTTATGGAAAAAATAAAAATAATTATTTGTACTATTTTTATTTTTTGTTTCATAAGATTTATATTGTCATGAATATTGAGGATTTCCCATCTTTAAGTTGATAAATAACATAGGGTTCATCTTTATCTCCTGGCATTCCTGGTGTGCCAATTGGCATTCCAGGCAAAGCTATACCATCGATATCAGGTTGCTCTTTTAATAATTTTTCAACCGCTTCAAAAGGGACATGTCCCTCAATAAAGTATTTACCCATAATAGTAGTATGGCAAGACTGCATTTCGACAGGGATATTATATTTTTGTTTTATTGTATGAAGGCTTCTCATATCTGTTTGTTTAACTTTAAATTTTTCTTCCTCTAAAAATAAAACATAACCATAACAACAACCGCACGAAGGAGTTTTGAAAACTTCGACGACTTGTTTGGTGTTAATATTAGCGAGAGCATCTTTTTTATCTGTGACAAAAATTAAGATATAAAAAAAAGAGAATAATAATACTGTAAGAAAAGTTAGTTTGAATATTTTGCTTTTGTACGACATAATTAAGTATAGTTCAGTATGAAAATTTTTAACAGTAAAAGTGAGTACGGCCTATTGGCCAAATTGTTCCACTGGGTAACATTTATTATCTTAATAGCTCAGGTTCCTTTTGGATTTTATTTAGTAGGACTTGAATTTTCTGATGAAAGAATTGAGCTTGAAAATATACATATTCTGGTAGGAATAACTGTTTTCTATCTAACATTGTTTAGGCTAATTTGGAAATTTTTTAACCCAAGTCCATCTGAAACTAGAAGTTTTTTTAAAGGGCAAGTCTTTATTGGAAAGGCTAATCATTTTTTACTTTATCTAAGTATTTTTACTATAACTATTTCTGGCATTCTTAAAAAACTTTATATGGGAGAAACACTTAATTTCATATTTTTTAAATATGGATTTCAAAAAGATAATTTTGTTTTAGCGGATGCTTATTATGAAGTTCATATTTATGCTAATTACTTATTATTAGCACTTGTAAGTCTGCATATACTTGCAGTGATTTTTCATCATTTTGTTTTTAAGGATAAAATCTTAAACAAAATTACTTAATGGCAAGCTTCGTTAAATTTTTTTAGTCTCCAATAATTATACGGCCAAGGCGTTACAAAACCAACAGCTAACATTATTGGCACAACCCACCAAGTTAAAATAGCTCCTCCAGTGAGAAAATAGTCTGTAGCATTCATGGCAATTTCCATACTCACCATTGAGATTAAGCTCATACCTACCGCTGTTTTAAAAGCTAACTTTAGAGAAAAATTCTGTCTTAATAAAATAATAGTTTCTAAAATGATACTTGTAATAATTCCGTTGATTATCGCTAGAACCATAATTGCTAAAACAGGAAAGGGAATTTTAGTTAATTGAAAAAATAAAATAGTTCCAAAATCACCAATAGAGCAACCAAGTAAACACCAGAATGTATTTTTTGCACTTCTCGACCAAGTGTGCCTACAACTCCAATTAAATGTTTCAGAACTCATTAAGCAATATCTAAACCATTATCAGTTTTCTGAGATGGGTGCACTAGGACAACTTTTCCGTCTTTTTCAATAGCTCCAAGCACCAATACTTCAGATACAACACCAGCTATATTCTTTGTTGGAAAGTTACAAACTCCTATTACTTGTTTGCCTACTAAACTTTCAGCATTGTAGTAATGAGTAATTTGAGCTGAAGATTGTTTAATTCCAATCTCTTTACCAAAATCAACTTTTACTACTAAAGAGGGTTTCTTGGCTTTTTCATTTTTTTTTACTTCTATAACAGTACCAACTTTAATCTGCACTTTCTTAAAATCATCGTAAGTTATTTCCATAAATTCCTTTCTATAAATAAAAAAGGGGGCCTAAGCCCCCTTTTAAATTAGTTAAGCAATTGAATTACAGTTCTTTGTAATTACCTTTGCTCCACTCATAAAATACGTAACCTGGTAAGCTTACGTCACCTTTTTTATCAAAGCCTAGTGAACCAATTACAGTATCAAACTTTCCTTTTCTCATTACTTTAAGAACTTTGGCAGGGTCATTTGATCCAGCTTGATTAGCAGCTTGTTCGAATACTTGTAACGCAGCGTATGAATAAAGAACATAACCTTCTGGCTCAATACCAGCAGCTTTAAATTCTTTTACAACATCTGCAGCTGCAGGGTTATTTCTTGGATCTGGAGAGAAAGTCATTAACGTACCTTCGCCCGCATCACCAGTAATATCCCAATACTCAGCTGTAACTAAAGCGTCACCGCTGATTAATTTAGTTTTCATACCTTGATCTCTCATTTGTCTCACGATCAAACCACCTTCTGTGTGGTAACCACCAAGATATACTGCATCAATATTGTTAGCTTTTAATTTTGAAACTAAAGCAGAATAGTCTTTCTCACCTGCTGTGTAAGCTTCGTACATAGCTTCTTTAAGGCCAGCTTTCTTCATATTTTTTCTCGTCGCATCTGCTAAACCTTTTCCGTAAGCAGTTTTGTCATGAAGTATAGCTACTTTTTTACCTTTATAGTTATCAGCTAAGAATTTACCAGCAACTTCACCTTGCTGATCATCTCGACCGCAAACTCTAAAAGTATATTTACCACCTTTATCCGTTAACGCTGGATTTGTTGAAGCTGGTGAAACTTGAATAATTCCTTCTTCATTGTAAACCGCAGAAGCTGGAATTGAAGAACCAGAGCAGAAGTGACCTGCAACATAAGCTACGCCTTGACCAGCAAATTTGTTGGCTACAGCAACAGCTTGTTTAGGATCACAAGCATCGTCTCCGATTTCTAATTTAACTTTCTCACCATTAATTCCACCTTTTTTATTTACGTGCTTCAACCACATTTCAGCACCAGCTTTTAACTGAGCACCAAATGAAGCGTACTGACCAGACATAGGTCCAGCAGAAGCAACAACAACGTCAGCTTTAGCTGATACTGTTGCAAGCATTATTGTTCCGGCAATTAATGAAAGAAGTTTATTGAACGTTCTTAACATATTATTTCCCTTTGTTGTTAATTAATTAATTATTGATATTGAACACCTTAATTACAATCTTGTAAATATGAAAAAAAGTTAATTTTTTGCCCCACCTTCGAGATAAGCGGCTTGTATGTCTTTGTTTTTGAGCAACTCTTGACCGGAACCCTTAATGGTCACTTTGCCATTTACTAAAACATATGCTCTATCGGCAAGCTCCAAAGCTTTTTTAGCATTTTGTTCAACTAAAAAGATAGTAACATTTTTTTCTTTATTGATATTTTTTATTGAAACAAAAATTTGATTTACTAATTTAGGTGCTATTCCAAGTGAAGGTTCATCTAATAAAAGTACTTTGGGTTTACTCATTAGTGCTCTTCCAATAGCTAACATTTGTTGTTCTCCACCAGAAAGTGTTCCCCCTCTTTGTGTTTTTCTATCACTTAATACAGGAAATAAATTATAAACTTCCTTAATATCGTTTTCGAAATACTTTCCTTTTTCATTGGCATGAGCACCTAATCTTAAATTTTCTTCAACAGTTAGCCTTGAAAAAATTCTTCTTCCTTCTGGTACTTGACAAATACCCATATCAACAATTTTATGGGGCTGTTTGTTTTCTATATTTTCACCGTTAAAAACTATATTTCCACTTTTAGCTTTATTCACACCACTAATAGTCATTAGCAAAGTTGATTTTCCTGCTCCGTTAGAGCCAATTAAAGAAACAATTTCACCATCATTCACATCAAGATCAACTCCTCTCAAAGCTTGTATCTTGCCATAAAAAGTTTCAACATTGGAAATTTTAAGCATTATTCATCTACTCCTAGGTAGGCTTCGATTACCTCTTTGCTATTTTTAGTTTGATCGGCAGTTCCTTCAAAAATTTTTTTACCATAATTTAAAACTACAACATGATCGGAAATTCCCATTACCACACTCATATCATGTTCAATTAATAAAATTCCTGTTTGTTTTTCTGTTTTAATAAATTTTAAAAGTTTATTTAATTCGGCAGACTCTTTTGGATTTAATCCTGCAGCTGGTTCATCTAGACACAATAACCTTGGCTCAATACACATTGCACGAACGATTTCTAATTTTCTTTGATCCCCGTAAGGTAGATCACCTGCATTATCATCTGCTCTATGAGTTAAACCAATAATATCTAACCAGTATTTTGCTTTATCGACTGCTAGCTGTTCTTTATCTCTATATCTTTTAAGATTAAGTAAACCAAATAAAGAATAACCAGAAGCAACCATTAATTCATTGTGTTGAGCAACTAATAAATTTTCAAGAACTGACATTGCTGGAAACAGTCTAATATTTTGAAAAGTTCTTGCAACTTTTGCCACATAAGCAATTTTAAAATCTGTATATTTTCTCAGGGAAATTTTACTGTCCTCTTTATGTAAAAACATTTGACCATTAGTAGGTTTATAAAATCCTGTTAAGCAATTAAATACTGTAGTCTTTCCAGCACCATTAGGTCCAATGATGGAAGTAATTTGATTGTTTTTTGCATCAAAACTTAAATCATCTATTGCTGTCAATCCTCCGAACTTCATAGTTAAATTTTCTACTGATAATAAATTACTCATTTCTTATCTCCGTGCATAAAAATAGTTGGCTTCCTATTTGCTAATATTCCCTTTGGTTTAAACACCATAATTAAAACCATCGCTCCACCAAAAGCGATCATTCTATATTGCTCTAAATCTCTAAACATTTCTGTTATTCCAATTAAGAAAATTGATGCAAGAACAACTCCCGTTTGTGAACCCATGCCACCTAACACAACAATAGCAACAATAATTGCAGACTCAATAAATGTGAAACTTTCTGGGCTGATAAATGCTTGTCGTGTTGCAAAAAATGAACCAGCGAAACCACCAAACATAGCTCCAATTGCAAAAGCAGTTAGTTTTGTATTCGTAGGATTAACGCCCAAAGATTTGCAAGCGATCTCATCTTCTCTTAGAGCTTCCCATGCTCTACCAACAGGAAGTTTTCTTATCTTCAGCGTAAAGTAATTAGTTATTAAGGCTAATACTAAAATTAAATAGTATAAAAATATTATTCGATGCATTGTTGAGTATTCAAGATTGAAAAATAAATGAAAACTTGTTTCCCCCTCATCTGGAGATCTTTTAAAAGGTAATCCAAAAAAAGATGGTCTTGGTATTCCTGTAATTCCATCAGGACCATTAGTTACTTCATACCAATTGATTAAAATAATTCTTATAATTTCTCCAAACCCTAAAGTAACAATCGCAAGATAATCACCTCTTAATCTTAAAACAGGAAAGCCAAGTAAAATTCCAAAAAAAGCTGCAAACACTCCAGCTAAAGGTAAACAAATCCAAAAGGACCAACCGAAAGTTGTGGCAATTAGTGCATAAGAATAAGCACCGACTGCATAGAAAGCTACATAACCTAGATCAAGAAGACCAGCTAAACCAACTACAATGTTTAAACCCCATCCTAACATGATATAAGTTAAAATCATTATTGCTACATCCATAAAGTATCTGTCAGTAAATGGTAGAAATGGAAATACTACTGCAAACAAAATACCAGTAATTGCAAAATGTTTAGCTTTATCCTCGGTGACATTAGAAAACTTAGATGACAGTATTGAAAAAATTTTAAATTCTGTTCTTCTTGCAGAATTAATATTAATTAAAAATCTTCCTAAAATACATAATCCAACAAGTAAAAAAACTACTCCCCATTGTGGAGTTATGAATAGCCCTTCACCTTTTGATACAGTTCTTAAACCTACTATTGGACCAAACAAAGCTAAAGCAATTAAGCCTGTAAATAAACTATCTTTAAATGACTGAATGATATCTTTCTTTTCCATTAAACTTTCTCGATGTCAGGTTTTCCAAGAAATCCGGTTGGAAAGAAAATTAAAACTACAATTAAAACACTGAAAGCTGCAACATCTTTATATTCAAGTGAAACATATCCAGCCCAGAAAGTTTCTATAAGTCCAATTAGCAAGCCGCCTAACATTGCTCCAGGCAACGATCCTATTCCGCCTAATACTGCTGCAGTAAAAGCTTTTATGCCAGCTAAAAATCCTATGTAAAAATCAATAACGCCATAATAAAGTACAAACATCATTCCTGCTACTGAAGCTAAAGAAGATCCGATTATAAATGTTATTGAAATTGTTCTATCAACATTAATTCCAAGTAAAGCAGTCATTGTTCTATCTTGTTCGCAGGCTCTTTGTGCTCTACCTAAATCAGTTTTTGTGATTAAATATGTAAAAATTCCCATTAAAATAATTGTTAATACAACAATAAAAATTTGGAGATAACTAACCGTAACAATAAATTCTGAATTCTTAAAAAACTCTAATCCTCCCGAAAATAATGGTTGCATTGGTTTTACTCTTGCACCTTGAGAAACTTGGACATAGTTTTGTAATACAATCGACATACCTAAAGCAGATATAAGCGGTGCTAATCTAAAAGAACCTCTTAACGGTTTGTAAGCTAATTTTTCAACTGTCCATCCATAACAAGCAGTGAAAAGCATAGCTATTAATAAAACTAAAAGTAAAATAATTGGTAAGGCTACTCCAGTTAAACCAAAAATAATAAATGAAATTAAAGCAACAAAAGCTCCGATCATAAAGATATCGCCGTGAGCAAAGTTAATCATTCCTATAATGCCATAAACCATGGTATAACCAATTGCGATAAGACCATATATCGAGCCTAAAGTAATACCGTTAACTAATTGTTGTATAAAATATTCCATGATTTACTTACTTACTCTTTTGTTTACATTTTCAAGAGCTTTGGTAAACTTAGTAAAGAATTTTCCTTTTTTCAATTCATTAAGAACCTGCATATTAAGGCCTTTTGGCGTCTGAGATTCCGCTACGAGTTTTTTAAAGCCTTGGGATGATTTGTTTAAGGCATCCTGACTTAAAGCTAAAAATAATTCAGCAACATACGTGTCAGCAAGTTTTTTGTTAATTCCTTTTTTACATAACCATTTAGAACTCGTATTAAGTATCTCATAGTATGTTGCCATTAAAGAAGCAGTAGACCAAAACTTATAACTTAGTTTTTCATTTCTTATTTCTAGAACTTGCCCTAAATGTTTAAAAATATTCTTAGTAAATTTACTTGGCGGACAAACAATAACTGGTCCTTTTTTAATTTCAATTGGGGGCAAAGGTATAACTCTTGTAATATTTTTATTCTTTGAAATTTTTTTCAGTTTATCCAAATTAATCGTTGAGATAAGACTTATTATTTTTTTATTTTTTGAAAATCTTAATTTAGGTAATATTTTATTGCCAACATTAGGTGTAACGCCCAAGAATACTACTGAGGATTTGTCTATTATTTCTTGATTATCGTTTAATACTTTTATTTTGCTGTAACTTTTAGATAGTTTTTTAGCTATGTTTCTATTTCTTGAAGATATATAAATTCTCTTAATTTTAAGCTTTGATTTAAAAATACCAAAAATAATTGATGATGAAATTTTACCGGTTCCTATAAATCCTAAAATCATGAATGATGCAGAATAACCAAGCTATTCCTTTTAATAAAGAAAATTTTAAACAGATATTTTCAATACCGTTTATATCTGTCATCATATTATCAATACCAAGTGCCATAATAGCTGAATATTTTAATATTCCTTTAGCCTGGTTCTTAGGACCAATGCTGATAACCTCTTTAGCTTCATTAATGGGTCTTAAAACAAAAATGCCGAAGTTGGTGTTGTCCTCTATATTAATAATTCTTGGCCTTTATATTGGTAACTACATAGACAAAGATTTATTCAATCAAATGCAAGATTGGCTCTGGACCTCTTTTATAATGTTGAATTACATAATTTTGAGTGTTTTAATCGTTTCAAAATATTTAGAAAAATTTTCTAAATACGAGAAAAAAACATCTATTTTTTCAGCTGCTCCGGGGGCATTAGGTCCATTGATGATATTAGCTGAGGATGCTAAAACTGAATTAAGTCAAGTAGCTACATCTCATCTAATAAGATTAATTATTATAATCACAGTCTTCCCATTTATTGTTAATAGTTTTTATGATGAGGGTAGTTTAAATATTTCTGAAAAGACAGTTGTAAATCAAAATTTATATCACTTGATTATTTTGATTATATCATCGGTAATTTTAATTTTATTTTTTGAAAAGATTAAAGTTCCCGCTGCATTATTGGCAGGTACTTTATTAGCAAGCGGCTTGCTACAAATTACAGATATTGCAAGCTATCAAATATCTCCTGATATTATTGATTATTGTTTATTAATTTTAGGTTCATCGGTGGGGTGCAGATTTGCTGACAAAACATTTAGTGAAATAGGAAGAAATGCCATGCATAGTTTTGTAGCGACATTCTTATTAGTGATTTTAGGCGTTGCTGCAGCTGGGGTAGCAGGACTTGTAATTGACAAAAACTTCTTTACTTTATTGTTGTCATATTGCCCTGGAGGAATTTATGAAGTTGCAGTTATTGCAATTTTCTTTGACTTGGACCCTGAGTTTGTATCTTTTCATCACATAATAAGATTACTGATGATTTTATTTATAGTTCCAATAATATTGAAAATAATTTCCAAAAAAGCCTAATTTAAACTCCTCAGTTTTTGACTCATTAAGTTGAATTCAGTACAAATTTGTATGGCAAATTTAATTGATCTTATTGGAAGAATTCTTATCTCCACTTTATTTTTAATCTCAGCTTATAATAAAATTTTTAGTATTGATGGAACAATGAGTTGGATGGAAGGCTTTGGCGTTCCTGGATTATTATTATACCCCGCAATAGCTTTAGAAATTATTTTACCTTTGTTAGTTATAATTGGATACAAAGCAAGAATATCAGCAGGCCTTCTAGCTATCTTCTGCATTGCCACTGCTTTTATATTTCACAATGACTTTGTTGACCAAATGCAATTTATTGCATTCCTTAAAAACTTTGGATTAGCAGGTGGCTTTTTATTTATAGTAGCCAATGGAACAAAGGACTGGTCAATAGATAGGGAAAAGAAATACGTTAGGTTATAAAAAAAAAGCCTTGCTTAAATTTTTAAGCAAGGCTTAAATTTTTCTTAAGATTTTTTAAAATCTTTTTCCTACTGCAATTTTAAATTCCAGTACGTCTAAATCAGCACTAATAGTGTTATTAGTTGATGAACTTAAACTTAGATCCTCAAAATCTGTATACTCTAAAGATGTTTTAGTAAAATATTCTCCGTAAGAACCATTTACGCCAGCACCAATTGTGTAGCCGTCAAGTGTAGCATTACCGTAAGTTCCTGAACCAGTTACCGCGTTTTCTTTAGTATTTACATCAAGTTGTGAAAATCCTAATTTCGCATAATAGTTTCCGTATGGATACTCTACATAAATTGTATTAAAGTTTTCAACTTCAGCATCAGCTGTTCTTGTTACAGAACCGCTTGCATCTGTTCCACTAACACCTTGAGCTGTTTCTTGTCTTGAGTGAGTTTTATCACTTACATCAGCTGAAAAAGGCACGTGAGAGAAACCAATTACAATTCCACCATCTAATTCATAGTCAACAAAAAGTGACCCAATAGCTGAAATAGCATCAACCGATTTAGAGTTAGTGTTTGCTGTTCCACCAGTTCCAGCTCCAGTTTTCTCGCTACCATCAGCAGCTACTTTGGCTACTGAACCAGAAACACCGAAACCTAAAGAGCCAGCGTAAGCCGCTCCAGTTAAAGCTAGTGAAGCAAATATAGTTAATATTAACTTTTTCATTGTTATCCCTTAATTTATAAATTAACGTTGAAACACAATTACCACCAATTAAAGAGATTGGTCAATCTTAAAGTTTCTCAAAAAGTTGTAAAAACCTTGATTTTACTGGGTTTTTGAGTGATATTTTTACCACAGTCATATTTATTTTTTTGATTTAATGCTAGTGTAAATTTGCCAACAAACAATCAAAAGAATCGCAATCATTATGCAAACTGTTAAAGGCCTATTCCAAAGAAAAGACCAAGAGCCATCACTAATTAACAGGGATCTTCTTAAGTTCTCCTCCATTAAGCCTCCTAATACAAAAGCAAGAATTAAAGGTGGCATTGGGAAATCATAAAGTCTTAAAATTGTTGCTACAACTGCAATACCTATCATTAAGAATATATCAAAATTGTTAAAAGACATTAAGTAAATTCCTGTTACAGAAAAAAATAAAATCATTGGTATTAAGAATGTCCTTGGTACAGCAAGTATTCTTGCGATGTAAGGGATTAAAGGAAGGTTTAGAATAAGAAGAACAACCATACCAATATACATAGACATGATTACAGACCAAAAAATATCTGGGTTAGTTTCGTATAATCTTGGCCCTGGTTGAATACCAAAACCTAATAAAGCGCCTAGCATAACTGCCGTTGTTCCACTTCCGGGAATTCCTAATGTCAGGAGAGGCACAAAAGATCCAGAACACGCAGCATTGTTAGCAGTTTCAGGTGCAGATAAACCTTGCACGCTCCCTTTACCAAACTTTTCTTTTTCCTCATTTTTAACAAAATTTCTTTCCATTCCGTAAGCCAAAAAAGATGCTATAGTAGCTCCTGCTCCTGGTAAAACTCCGATAATGAATCCTAAAATTGAAGAACGTGGAATAGTTGCTGCCATTTGTTTTGTTTCTTCTTTGTTTACTTTAATAGAGCCTAAGTCTGTTAATGAGATTTGTTTTGCCGCTTTTGAAGGGTCATTACCTTTAATTATAATAGTTAAGGCCTCGCTCATCGCGAATGTAGCCATTACAACTAAAACGAAACTAATACCATCTGATAAGTTCATTGTATTAAATGTAAATCTAGGAATATCAGATAAAGTATCTTGGCCGACTGATGCCAACATCAGGCCTAACACACACATCATCATAGCTTTTAAAAAATTTCCTTTTGAAGAAAAAGCTGCTACCGCAGTTAAACCTAGTATCATTAAACCGAAATAATCTGGTGATCTAAAAGATAAACTTACTTTAGATAAACTTGGTGCTGCAATTAATAAAAAAATTGCTGAAATTGTACCTCCGGCAAAAGAACTATAGGCTGCAATAGCTAATGCTTTACCAGCTTTACCTTGTTGTGCCATGGGATAACCGTCGAATGCGGTTGCCACAGTTCCAGGGACACCTGGTGCATTAATTAAAATTGATGAAGTCGAACCACCGAATACAGCCCCATAATAAACTCCAGCCATTAAGATTAAACCTGTAGCAGGATCAAAGCCATAAGTGATTGGAATCATTAAAGCGATTGCAGTCATTGGACCTAAACCAGGAAGCATTCCGATAATAGTTCCTGCAAAACACCCTATCATTACCATCATCAAGTTTTGAAAAGATAAAGCAGTTTTTAATCCTATTAATATTCCTTCAATCATCCCATTATTCCTATGTATTTTAATAATGGATCTCTAAGATAAACTGCTAAAACTCCGTGCAAGAGATACATGAATATTGCAACAAAGGGGAATGAAAAAATTATAATATATTTCCATCTTCTCTCTCCTAAAAAATAATAAGAGAAAACTAAAAAAAGTGAGGTTGATAAAAAGAAACCGACTTTTAGTATTGTTGCTCCATAAACAATCATTGTGAAAACTAATAAAATTGTCTTTTTAAATTCTAAATTTGTTGGATCAACTTTTATTGGTTTTTGATCTGGTAAAACAATTTTAAGACCAGAAAAAAACATTCCTGCATAGCCTAAATAAATTGGAAACGTCTTGGCGTTAAATGGCGCATTTTCGTCGAAAGCGAAAACTTGAATTTGATGAGCGGTATATAAATAAAATGCTGATAAAATAAAAAAGAGCAGCGAAATAATTTTAACCGAATTTATTTTCACTGCTCTTCCTCTAAGTTAACTAACTAGATAACACCTAGTTTTTTCATTAACTTTGTCATTTCTTTTGTTTGTTTCTTTAAGAAACTGTCGAATTTACTTCCTGGATTATAAATATTAACCCAAGCATTTCTTTTTCTTACAGTTTCCCACTCTGGAGTTTTTTGAACATCACCTAACATTTTAGCAATCTTCTTAACATCTCCACTTGGCATACTCTTAGGAGCAAAGAAACCTCTCCAGTTAACAAACTGAACATCGAATCCTTGTTCTTTTAAAGTTGGAACTTCCGGAGCATCACCTACTCTTTTAGGAGCTGTAATACCAATAATTCTTACTTGGTCTCTAGCACCCATTACTTCTCCCAAACCAGTTGAAAGAATTTGAGTTTCTCCTGATAAAAGTCCAGCTAAAGCTTTACCACCAGCATCGTAAGGTACGTACACTACGTTGTTTGGGTTTGCGCCAGCTTCCTGAAATGCAAGTGCACCAATTAAATGGTCCATGCTTCCTCTAACAGAACCACCAGCCATTTTAATTGACTTAGGATCTTTTTTGTAAGCATCCACTACATCTTTAAAGTTTTTGTAAGGTGAATTTTTAGCAACTGCGATTGCACCGTAGTCACCGATTACACCAGCGATTGGCTTAACATCTTTGTAAGATAATACACCAGATCCTTTAACATATCCTTTATGTCTAGTGATTGATCTTAACACTAAAGGTGTTGATTGAACTAATACAGTTCCCTCAGGCTTCGAGTTAATTATGTAAGATAGAGCTTTTCCTCCACCACCACCTGACATATTTTCATATGAAGCACTTTTTAGAAAACCAGCTTTAGTTAGAGCTTCACCAGTTCCTCTAGCAGTTCCATCCCAACCACCGCCAGCACCACCGCCGATAATGAAATGTAACTTATCGACTGCGAAACTAGTTGATGAGATTGAAGTTAAAAGAACAGTTGCGAAAACTAAGCTAATTAATTTTTTTAAATTATTAAACATATTATTTCCCCCTGTTAATTAATTAATTAATTTGCTTATTAAAAATGAATGGAGGATTAGAGTCAACAACTGTAATTTAAAATATTTCTAGATTAATTAAAAAAAGTTCCTCTAATTCTTAATAATTCTCTTGATAACCCGGTATGCTCATTGAATGCTTTTCTTCCATGTAACCAAAAATAATTATTAGAAAAAATTGTTGAGCCAACAGGTAATGGGAAGACTACTTTGTTTTTACTCTCTTCTAAAGCATCAGATAATCTTTGAAGAAATAATCCTTGTTCCATGTTTTTTGGCTCTGGAAATTGATCAATATAAGAGATAGTAGGTTTCCCTTTTTTATCTTTTGAAAATACAGGATGCTCAACTTTATAATCAACGTTTTTACTTTTAGGTGATCCCCATGTAAAATTTTGTTGTCCGACAGGGTCATCACTTAATTGACCTAAGTGTTCCCAGTCATCTAAATGTAAAATCACACTCTCACCTCCGCTTACGTTTTGTTCCTCCATTTTAGTCATGATCAGCCAATCTGTCTTTTCTTTCACGTAAGTGCCGTCAGTGTGTAGATCTAATTTTGTATAAGCTTTTCTTAGGTAAGAGTCACTGCTGTCTTGGTGCTTTACGTGAAATCGAGCGTAATATTTATCAGTCATTGAGTCAAAGTTAGGGTTACCAACTAAGTAAGCTAGTCCAGTTGATAATTTTACTAAAAAATCTTTATCAAATTTTTTATTATTAATTTCAGGTTCGACTATAACAGTTCCAGTTTCTCTATCTTTAAGAATTTTAATTAAAGTTTGACTAAGTTTATTTTCGAATACCTCATCTAAACTCTTTGCTAAGCTAAATCTTGAGAAAGGTTTATACTCTAAAGATAGTATTGTGTGTTTTTTAAATGGGAAAATTAATCTATCTAAATCTGACTCTTCAAATTTAATTACACGAACTCTTTTTGATTTTTGATGATTTTCAATTTTAAAACTCATAAGGCCCTATGATTGGCCGGCAATCCATAAAAGGATAAAGATTGCAAATATTGGCTCCATGATTAAGTTTAACACAATAAGTTTTTATATTGAATTAAAAAAACTTAAAAGTATTGCTGATAAAATTGTTGGTATAACTAAATTTTTCTTACTAAAAATAAATACTAAAATACATATTACTAAAACAAATACTCTTACAAATAACGCACTGTCAGCTAGCACACCTGCTGGAAAAATTATCATTCTACCCAATAAAGCTGCCAGAGTTGAATAAGCCACACAATTAAACCATTGAAATACTTTTGATTTTACACTTACCTTTTCTGAAGTGAGTGCTCCCATAAATCTGGAAATAAATGTTGCAACGGATGTTGCTACTATTGCCAAAATTATTATTTGACTACTCGCCATTTTTACCTCCAAATAAAAAAGCAATAGTTCCTGCTATAAGACCAGCAAATAACAAAGCCCACTCAGTTGAAATCAAATAAATAAATGGACCTAAAATTGTTCCTCCAATTACAGCAATAGAAATACTTAAATTTTTCATTGCACCTATCATCATACAAAAGAAATAAACAGGGTTAACTATAGCGAGACCAATTAATATATCTTTATTAAGATAGTCTGCGGACAAATAACCAATTATAGTCATCAAAATTGCTGTAGACCAGGTTCCAATTCCTATTCCAATCCAAAAATCTATTCGATTTTTTTTATCTATTTTTTTGTAACCATCTTTAGCTATTAACCATGAGGTTACTGCTAAGAAATGGCAAGATAAATAGTATTTCCATTTTGGTTGTGACTTATGATCAAGTAATGGAAATAAAGAAACCGTCATTGGGTAAAGTCTAAAATTAACTAACCACACAGCTATAAATATATTTACAATTGAGGCACCCACTAGTAATGACTCTGCCATTACTAATTGCCCTGGCAATGCGTAAGTAAATAAACTTGAAGCAGCGCTTTGTTGTAAATTAAAGCCAGCATCTTTTAATAGAGCTCCTAGTGCAATAAAACATGCTCCTAGTGGAATGGCTGGACTTCTTGAACCTTTTAATGATTTAAGACCTCGTAAAAATATTTTGTGGTTAATCATTAACCACCTAGGAATAATCTTCCTACGTCTGGATTTTTAAGTAAATCATTGCCCTTACCAGCAATTGCTGTTTGACCTGAAACTAAAACATAACCAATGTCTGCAAACTCCAAACCTTTTTTAGCATTTTGCTCTACTAGAATAATTGTTTTCTTTTCTGCTTTTTGAAGATCTTCTAAAATTTCAAATACCATACTTATATATTTAGGTTCCAAACCAATTGATGGTTCATCTA
The DNA here is from genome assembly GCA_902557785.1 of uncultured Pelagibacteraceae bacterium. Taxonomy (GTDB): domain Bacteria; phylum Pseudomonadota; class Alphaproteobacteria; order Pelagibacterales; family Pelagibacteraceae; genus Pelagilacustribacter. The sequence continues at coordinate 46,788 of CACEBP010000004.1, forward strand.
CTAATAGGACCGAAGGTTTCATTACTAATGCTCTAGATATTTCTAATAACCTTCTCTCACCGCCAGATAAAACTTTAGCTGGCTGGTTTCTTCTATTTCTTAATCTATCATATTTTTGGAATATTCTCTCTGCTTCCTCGTAAGCCTCGTCTTGCTTAACTTTAATATATCCGCCCATTAAAAGATTTTCTTCTACAGTCATATCGGGAAACACCGAGTTATCTTGTAAGATGTAAGCAACACCAACTTTACTTAGTTTTTCTGCTGGAGTTAATTTGGTAATTTCATTTCCATCTAATTCAATTTTTCCATCAAAAATATTTGTGAAACCATATATAGAATGAAGTATTGTGGATTTACCTGCTCCATTAGGCCCAATTAAACATAAGGATTGGCCTTTGCTGACAGTTAAATCAAAGTTATGAAGAATCTCCATTTTTCCATAGCCAGCGTTTAAACCTCTTATAGTTAAGTGAACATCGTTAGGAGACAAATTATTGAGCTCTTCTAAACCAGGCGCTTTACCTAATACATCGTATTGATTTGCCATTACTGTGCTCCCAAATAAGCATCAACTACTCGCTTATCATTTTTAATTTGATCAGGTGAACCTTCTGCTAACATTTTCCCGTGCGCTAGACAGAAAATTCTTTGTGCTAAACTCATTATTACTTTCATATTGTGCTCGATAACTAATAAAGTTATTCCATAATCTTTATTTATCTTTATTAACCTGTCTATAATTCCATTAATTAAAGTTGGATTAATTCCAGCTGTAGGTTCATCTAATAAAAGCATTTTTGGTTCATTCATTAAAGCCATTGCTAATTCTAATAATTTTTGTTGTCCAAAAGAAAGATCCCCTGCTCTTAAGTTCCTTTTTTGGTAAAGACCCACAAAGTTTAAAATGTTTTCTGCTTTCTCAGTAAGTTCAGTTGGAATTTTCGCAAATATAAATCCAGAGTCACTAGCCTTATGACTGATTAACATGTTTTCAACACAGTTAAGTTTTGTATAGATTTTTGTTTGCTGAAACGTTCTTAGTAAACCTAATTTAGCAACTGCAGGAACAGGCATTTCAGAAACTTCTGTATTATCAAAAACAATTGAACCTTGATCAATAGGATGAGTTCCTACAATAGAATTAAATAAAGTTGTTTTACCTGAACCATTTGGTCCAATTAAACCAACAATAGATCCTTGTTCTACAGAAACAGAGATATCTACGTTAGCCTGAACACCGCCAAAAGATTTACTTACATTTTTAACTTGTAAAATACTCACTTTAATTCCACCTGCGCCTTTCGATCTTTCTCATCTATAACTTCGCCAAATCTTTCAGGGTATTTTTCCCTTAACCATCCCATTAAGCCTTCCGGGAAATAAATTACAATCACAACAATTAAAACTCCAAGAGCAACGTATTGCCAACCCAAAATTAAAGTCCAAAGACCTTCTTTGAAGAAATGGAATAAAGTTGCACCAATTACTGGTCCCCATAAAGTTCCTTTTCCGCCAAGTATCGCCATTAGCACCATGAATACTCCCATCTCTCTTCCATCAAATGCAACGTCAGTAGAGTCTATATATCCAATTAATCCGCCCATAATTCCACCAGCAAGTCCACAGAAAAATGCAGAGCACATCCAACCTGTAATTTTATACTTCATTGTTTGGATACCCATTGCCTCTGCTTTATCTTCATTATCTCTTATCGCGTTTAAAATTAATTTAAATCTAGAACCGTAAATATATTTAACAAAAACAAATGTACCGATTAATAATGCAAAACTTAAAAAGTAAAAAAACTTTCCTCTAGCCTCAGTATCAACTATTTCTGCAGGAAAAGGTGGTGTAGTAAATCCTTGGCCAGCTCCAATGATTTCTATTCCTCCAGCAATTTCACCTGCTGCAATTCCAAGTCCTAATGTGCAAATCGCAAAGTAATGTCCTCTCAAACCTAAAATAGCATAACCTATGGCTCCCGCGACTATGGCGGGTATAATAGCTGAAACTAATAATCCGACACCTATTCCTTGAAAATATTGTGCTGTAGTATGAACGAAAGTTTTTTCACCACCGCTTTCTGTCCATTCTGCTAATGGGAAAAACATTCCTACTTGAACTGAAGCGGTTAAATACATTCCTAGACCATAGAAAAGAATATTTCCAAAAGTATTGTAACCCATTTCTCCACCTTGTAAATTCCAAGTCATTGCCAGAACGATTAAGACACAAAGATATGTAAGCTGAACTTTAAAAGCTGAAAATAAATAAGGTGCAGCTAAACCCAGGATAATTAAGCCAGAGTATAAAATTAAATCTTTTTGTTTTATATTGCCCATTTTATTTTAAATATTCCCTTTTTTTTGAAAGTTTAAATCTTCTATATACCAATATGAAGACTAGCAGCATAAACACCGCTCCAATTCTAAATTCTGTTCCTAAAATATAATCTGCGAACTCTTCAAATAATCCTAATCCCATACCTGAAAGTGCTACTGCTGGTAAATTTCCAAGACCTGCTACAATAACTATCATGAAAGATCTAACTGTATAAGGAAGTCCTACGTAAGGGTGAAGTGTGAGAGTTATTGATATTAGAGCTCCAGCAATACCACATAACGCTGCATTTATACCAAAAGTTGCGGCGTAAACTTTTTCTGTATCTACACCTAAAATTTTTGCTGCTCTTGCGTTTTGAGCTGTGGCTCTTATAGCTCGTCCAAGTCTGGATTTTTTCATATAAATCACGAGAGCCACTGCATATAAAACACTTATAAATGCAGAGAATATTTTTGAATTTGGTAGGGTTACTGAATTGTCAAATAACATCGTTGTCCCATATTCAGACTGTGCAACAACTACATCGGCACCAAAAATAAAATTCATTAACTGTTGAAATACAATTGCAATACCGAAAGTTGCTAAAATTGAAATAAATAAGTCTCGGTCTACGACTTTATTAATCACTAATTTATATAAAAGCACTCCTACAAAATACATTATAATTGGAGAAACAATTACACCCCAAGCTGGATGTATTCCTACAAGGTACATTGTGTATGCGATATAACCTCCAAGTATTACTAGATCACCTTGTGCAATATTGATTATATTCATCACGCCCCACTGTAATGCCATTCCGTAAGCAATTAGCGCGAAGAGAATTCCTAGTAGAATACCGTCCAATGAAGCTTGGACCATTAACATTGGAGCTTTAAAAATTAGAAAGTCCATAAAATTTGTAAAACTTATAAAAGAAAAGCCCCTAGAAAACTAGGGGCTTTTCAAAATAATCAGAAGTTATTAACTTCTTTCAGACCATTTCGGGATTGGATGGTAGAACTTGTCAGAAGCCCATTTTGTAGGAGCTACTACTCTATTTTCACAATCATCGCCTTTACATCTTACTTGGAACAAGATCATTGGCTTAGCAACGTTTTGGCCACCAGGTCCAAATTTAATGTTTCCATAGAAAGTTTGCATTTCTGTATCTACTAGCGCATCTCTAACTGCATCTCTATCAAAAGAATTTGCTCTTTCGAACGCATCTTTAAATACTAATAATGCTGCAGAAGACTCTGCTGATTGATATGGCGGGTCATATCCAAATTCTTTTTGGAAGTCTTTAGCGTATTTCTTACCAGAGCCAAAGAATTTATCTTTGTAAGATAAATTTTTATGCCACTGAGAAGCACACAATGCGTATTCTGATTTCTTTCCGTGTTGTTTAGAAAGTTTAGCAGCATCACAATGTGTCATCGCTAACATAGGAACATCAACTTTCATTTCAGAAATTTGTCTGATTGCAGTTAATGCGCCTTTTGTGTGACCTGATACAACAAGTACATCTGGCTTAGTAGCTTTTACTTTTGCTAATGTAGCTGCCATATCGTTTAGTTCTTTTGGTAGTTTGTCATCGATGATGATCTCAGATCCAGTTCTTTTTGCTGCATCTAAAATACCAAGTCTCACATCTTGTGAGAAAGCGTCTTGTTCAAACGCTTGAGCAATTTTTACTCCTTTACCACCGTTTTTTTCTACCGCTAAATCGATAGCTACTTCAAGGTATTGGTTAGCTGGTGATAACACCGCAAACAAATATTTGTATCCTTTTGTAAATAAAGATCTAGATGCACCATTTGCTTCAACCATAGGAATTTTATATTTCTCGGTTACTGGTGCAATGGCTTTCGTTAAACCTGAACTGTATGGTCCAAGCATGTAATGAACGCCATCTTGTTTAATTAGTCTTTCAGCTAACTGAGCGGCTCTTTTTGGGTTTGACTCATCATCATAATAGATAATTTCAAACTTATATTTCTTACCTTGTACTTCAACTCCACCCATTTTGTTTATTCTATCAACGGCCATGTTGTAACCGTTTTGAGTATGAACTCCATTTGAAGAGTATTTACCTGTAAGAGATATCGCAGAACCTAACACAATGTAATCACCTTCTACTTTTGCAAAAGAAGAAGTGAAAGATACAAGTGCTAAAGTTATAGCTGAAATAGATGTAATAAATAGTTTTACTAGTTTATTCATTATTTCCCTCTTTGTTGTTAATTAATTAATTAAAAATTAAATAATTAAAACAAGAAAAGAAGTTTTTGACAACCGTTAGAATTAACTAAAATTCTGTGTCGCAGCAACGTATAGCGCGATTATAAGTAATACACACGCTGAGATTGTATTTAAAACTTTTGGTTTACTTTTTAACCAAATTGAAATTTTTTCTGCTGCCATTCCATAAATCATCAAAGTTAAAAAATCGAGCACAACATAAGTGATCATTAAAATTATGAATTGCGAAAAAACATTACTCTCAAAGTTAATAAAAGAGGAAAAAATAGTTCCAAAAAAAATTATGGCTTTTGGACTTAATCCTGCAACCATAAAACCATCTTTATAAAAAGATAAAATTGATTTTGCGCTTTGTTCTCTCGAATTAATAGAACTTATTTTTGCAGTATAAGTATCATAAGCAAGATAAACTATGTAAAGAATTCCAGCCCATTTGAGATAATATAAAATTTCAGGATTATCACTTAAAAAAGAGCCAATAAGAAATACGACTAAAATTCCCTGTATTATATTTGCGCTAACATCGCCAACGGCAGTCCAAACAGATTTTTTTAATCCGTAATTTAAAGTGTGAGAAACAATAACAACTCTTGGAAGACCTGGAGTTATAAATAAAAAGAGTATAATTTGAAGGTAGATTAAATAGTCACTTGGAAACATATTATTAAAGACTATATAGAATTATATGAAGAAAAAAAGTTCTTTCCCGCAAACTAAAGTAAAGAACCCAGAGCCAAAGAAAAAAGATGAAAATTGGATTATATGGGCTGCTTGGGCTGATAGAATTACATTCGAAGAAATAAAAGAGAAAACCGGTAAGTCAGAATCTGATGTTATAAAAATAATGAGAAAGAATTTAAAGCCTGGGTCTTTTAGGCTTTGGCGAAAAAGAGTCCACAACACAAGTATTAAACATAGAAAAAAATTTAAACTAGAAAGAAAAAAAATAAGAGAAAAAGTAAAAATAACTGATATATATTAATTATGAAAAAAGTAACAATGTATTCAGGTGATCCTTGTCCTTATTGCGGAGCTGCAAAAGCACTTCTTAAAAGCAAGAATGTAGAGTTTGAAGAATTTGATATTTGGAAAGATCCAGCAAAAGCAAAAGAAATGCTTCAAAGAACTAACGGTAAAAGAACAATTCCTCAAATGTTTATAGGAGATCATTACATTGGTGGGAATGATGATTTGCAAGCTCTAAATAGAAGTGGCGAGTTAGATAAACTTTTAGCTTAAGTCTTTTATAAAAGGCATCGCATCTCCAGCCCCAAGCTTTGTCGTTGAAATTCCAGCAACTTTATTAGCTAATTCTAAACACTCTTTAATCGGTATTTCTTTAGATAAACCAAAAGCTAAACCACCATTAAAAGCATCACCTGCTCCAGTGGTATCAATGGCTTTGACAGGAGTAGCTTGTAAATAAATTTCCTCTTTTCCATCAGAGTAAAATAATCCTTTTTCGCCTAGTGTAATTATTATCTTTTTTATTCCTAAATTCATTAATTTATCTGCTGCTTGTTTTGCTTCTTTTTCATTTGTAATTTTTATACCAGTATAAAACTCTGCTTCAGTTTCATTAGGAGTAAAGTAGTCAATATTTTTATAAAATTCTTTTGAAATTTCTGATGCAGGTGCGGGATTTAATATAGTTAAACATCCATTCTCCTTAGCAGTTTTAAGACAGTGTAAGGTAACATCTTTAGGGACCTCAAGTTGAGTTAAAAAGATTTTTGAATTCTTTATAATATCAATGTGTTTATCTATTTCAGCAACTTTAAAAGTCGAAGCCGCTCCAACGATAACATTGATTGCATTTTTTCCAGAATTCTTATCAACTAAAATTCCAGCCACACCAGTTTGTAAATTTTCATCTTGAATAACACTTTTAGTATTAATTTTATTTTTTGTTAGCGTGTTTAAAGCTAATTCACCATAAGAGTCTTTTCCAATCTTGCTTATAAAATTTACTTTTGCACCTAATCTTGCAATGGCTACTGCTTGATTGCATCCTTTTCCACCGGGTCCAACATTGTATTTATTTCCTAATATAGTTTCTCCAATAGCAGGAATTTTAGGTCCTGAAAAACTTATGTCAGCTACAAATATACCTAAGACAGAAATATCGCTCATTAGCCAAGCGTAGTTAGGAAAGGAAAGATTGTCAAAATATAATAACTTATAACTTGAATTTGATTAGTAGCAATCAAAACACCTGTAAGTAATAAAATTACTCCACCTGTTTTAGTAACTCTTCCGTAATATTTACTAAAACCTTTTCTAGTTGTTAAAAATTTACTCATATAATAACCAGATAAAATAAATGGAATTGCCAAACCTAAAGAGTAAAATGAAAGCAACAATACTCCGGAACTAACTGAAGCCTCTGTTGCAGATAAAGCTAGTATAGATCCTAGCACAGGCCCAATACATGGTGTCCATCCAAAAGCAAATGCTGCACCAACTAATAATGGAAAAGCATAGTTATTTTGATAGCCTCGGGTTTCCATTCTTTTTTCTTGATTTAGGAAACTAAAATTAAAAATTCCCAACATTTGAAGTGAAAAGAGAATGATTAAAATTCCTGCTGCAATTCTTAATTCATTAGATAAAAATAATAATATATTTCCTACAGCCGAAGCTGTTGCTCCTAGAACAATAAATACAAACGAAAATCCTACGGAAAACAAAACAGTTTTAATGAGAACACCTCGTCTATCTTGTTCAATTTCATCTAAATTTTTTCCAGTAATGTAAGAAATGTAACCTGGAATAATAGGTAATACACATGGAGTTAAAAAACTTATAAATCCAGCTCCAAATGCAAAAGCTAACTTCACAATCATATAATCTTTATATTTGCCTTTAATCTTTCTCGCAATTACAATATTGGCTCATGATAATTAAATACATTGGCTTTCTATTTACGCTTCTTTGGTCTTTCACATTTATAAAAACACAGAGTTTATTTAAAAAAGGATCAGGGTTTTTAATAACATTATTTGTTTCGAATATTTCATGGTTAACTTTTATAGCTGCTTGTTTTTATGGTTTTAAAAATTTCGAATTCTACTACGTTTTAATAGGAATAGGTTTTATCATTGCGCTTGTTCAACTAACTTTTGGTCGAATTAGCTTATTCATCAATTCAAAGTTCGAAAACAAAGAAAACTTGATAAGAATTAAAACCGTTATTGAATATTTAATTATTATTGCAATTCTTTACTATATTTTCGTTTAATGTGTTTGAATTGTGCCTAAAACTTTAAAATTTTTATCTGCAATAACTATTTCCCCTGAGCTTGGTACAGCAGTTGTTATAGCTGTGATAATGCTGTAGTGCGTAATCAATATTAAATTTTTACCATTACCATTCCATTTGTTCACGTAACTATAGAGATCTTTTAATTGTTTTCCCTCATTTTTATTATAAGGAGATTGAAAAGTAGAATTTAACGCCGTAAATTCTTTATAATCGCCAAAAGCATATTTAGCGGTATCTTTACATCTACACCACTGACTGCTTAAAACTTGATCGACGGGAACATTGTTTTTTTTAAATAATTTACCAATTTTTTTTGATTGATTGATGCCTTTTCTACTTAGATTTCTTTGCGTTTTACAATCGTCAATTTTAAAGCCTGCTGGATCTCCCCCGCCTGGGGCTAATGAGTGTCTAATTAAAATAATTTTGTTTCCTTCCTGAGCTATATTCCAAGCTAATTCTGAGGCATTTGATTGTGATATGAAAATAAAAAATAGAAAAAATTTTAGGAATAGGGAAATAATGTTACTCTTCATGGTGGATGGAATGTCAATCTTACGAATTTATGTAGCCTTGGTCTAGAGGACATGGCATCACATAATTTAATTTGTTGCTAGGTTGTATTAAAACACTTAATTGGTTTGTTAATAACTATTTAACTTTTAGGTTTAAAAACTAAGCACACGCCATTGTTGCAATAGCGTTTTCCTGTAGGTTTTGGACCATCTTCAAACACGTGGCCGTGATGACCGCCACATTTTTTACAATGATATTCTGTTCTTGGGTAGCCTATGTGCATGTCTGTTTTTTCCTCAAAAACATCAGGTAAAGATTTGAAAAAAGAAGGCCAACCAGATCCGCTTTCATACTTTGTGCTTGAATCAAAAAGTTTTGTTCCACAGCCAACACAATGGTAAGAGCCTTCCCTCTTTTCATCATTTAATGGACTGCTGCCTGGAGACTCGGTTCCTTCCTGTCTTAAAACGTAGTTTTGCTCTGGAGTTAAGTTTGGATCCCAATCTTTGTTACTCATCTTTAACTTTGTCGTCTACACCGTAAGGTCTGAACTTACCTTTGTTCTCAAGTTTAACTGCTTTTGCGGGTATGCCAACCATTGTTGCGCTTTCAGGAACATCTTTTACGACAACTGCATTAGCGGCAATCCTTGCGCACTTGCCGACTATAACTGGGCCAATTATTTGTGCACCAGAACCAATTACAACTTCATCACCTATCGTTGGGTGTCTTTTTTCATGTCTTTGTCTTTCGCTATCTATACTGGGTGAGCTTCCACCTAAAGTTACAGCATGATAGATTGTAACATTATCACCTATCTCTGATGTTTCCCCAATGACAACACCCATACCATGATCGATGAATAAATTTTTACCAATTTTTGCCCCAGGATGAATTTCAATACCTGTAAAAAATCTAGAAGTTTGAGATATAATTCTTGCAATAAGATGAAAGCCTGCGATGTGAAAAAAATTTGCAATTCTATGAAGCAAAACTGCCTTCACTCCCGGATATGTGAGTATGATACTTAGTATCGATTTAGCCGCAGGATCTCTTTTTTTTATTGATTCTAAGTATTCGTTCATAGTTTATATATAATGCCTACTTGTAAAATTTAAAGAAGATTGTATATAAACTTCTATGAGTAGCTCATTTCATTTAGCCATCCCAGCGGGGGATTTAGAAAAAGCTGAGGCTTTTTATACGAAAATATTGGGGTGCAAAACTGGTAACAGAGAAAAAGGTAAATGGGTTGATATAGATTTTTGGGGCAACGAACTCACTTTACATCAAACATCTATGAAACTTCCTAGAGAAAGACATGACGTAGATATGGGAGACGTTCCCGTTCCTCACTTTGGAGTACATTTAAAAAGAGATGTATTTGAAAAAATTAAAGCTAACATTGAGCTTAACAAAATCAATTATATAGATAAGCCTTACAAAAGATTCAAAGGAACAGAATTTGAGCAAAATACATTTTTCGTTGAAGATCCTAATGGAAACGTATTAGAGTTAAAAACGTTTGAACAATAATTCAAAAGCTACTGTCGAAAATAAAAGTCAGTTAATTCAATACTTCATCGGGGGGATTAAAAAAAACAACAATCAAAGAATTGGAGTTGAGCACGAAAAATTTCTTTTTAATAGAAACGATTTAAAAAGAATTGATTACAAAAAATTAACACAAGTTTTTGAAATCCTTAAAAATAAAGGGTGGAATCCTGAGTATGAGGGGGATAAAATAATTGGTTTAAAAAGAGACGATCAAAAAATTACTACTGAGCCAGGATTTCAATATGAATTATCAGGTGCACCTTATAAGAATATACATTCAGTTTGCTCAGAAAACAGTTCTCATTTCAATGAATTAAAAGAAGTTTTTAAATCTGTCTCCATTGCAACTTCTTCTATTGCATACGATCCTTTTAATAAATTAGTTGAAATCCCAAAAAGCCCTAAAGAGCGTTACAAAATTATGACATCAGAAATGCCAAAAGATGGCAAACTAAGTTTAGATATGATGTACAAAACTGCAGGAATTCAGATAAACTATGATTACATATCTGAAGAAGATTTTGAAAAAAAATTTAAAATTGGCAACTATTTAGCTCCAATAACCATTGCTCTGTTTGCAAATTCTCCTTTTAATGAAAACAAACTTTCAGGTTATTTATCTTATAGAGGAAAAGTTTGGCATGAAACTAGCAGGGGTGGGATCATGCCAATTACTTTTGAAAAAGTTAATTTTGAAAAATATATTGATCATGCAATCGATTATCCAATTTTATTTCTTAATCAAAAAGGAAAATACTATTCACCTAATGGCCAAACTTTTAAAGACTTTTTAAATGGTAATTTAAATTTTTTAAAAGGAGAAAAGCCTACTTTAGAAGATTTTGAAAGTCACCTAGGTACTATTTTTACTGAGATAAGATTAAAGCAAGTTATTGAATTTAGATCTTTAGATACATGTAATTTTGGATGTATTTGTAACGGTCCCTCTTTTTTTACCGGATTAATTTATGGATCCTTAGATGAGACTTATGAAATAATTAAAGATTGGAAAAAAGAAGAAGTAATGGAAGCATATTTAAACGCGCCTAAACAAGGTTTAAACACTTTACTTCACAATAAAAAACTAATTGATTGGGGAAAAAAATTTTTAGATCTATCTAAAAGAGGTTTAGAAAAAAGAAATGAACTTAATAAAAGCGGAAAAAATGAAACAATCTACTTAAAACATGTAGAAGAAATAATTGATAATAAAAAAACTAGAGCAGAAATGCTAATTGAGCAATTTAATAAAACAAAAAACTTAAACTTCTTGGTAAATCATGACGAAAATTTTAGCTATTCAGGGTTCTAATCTTAACAAAGTAAATATCAAAACAGATACGACTATTCTATTAGCCACAGAGGCACAAAAAAGAGGTTATAAAATATATTATTTTGAACCAGAGAATTTGAGTTTTTTGAATGGAAAAGTTATAGCTTCCTGCAAACATATTAAAATCCATGATAAGAAAAAGAAATTCTACTCAACAATAAAGACATTTAATTTTAACCTAGAAAAATCAAAGGTTATACTAATCAGAAATGATCCACCTTTTGATAATCAATACTTATATACAACATTCTTACTTAACCATATTTCCAAAAAAGTTAAAATAATTAATCATCCATTTGCAGTTAGGAATGTTTCGGAAAAGTTGTTTTCTATTAATTTTATGAAGTATATGCCCCCTACCTTAATCAGTGAAAATCTTAAAGAAATACAAATTTTTTTTAAACAACATAAAGCTATTGTGGCTAAACCTATCAATGGTTTTAGTGGAAATAATGTTATTTTATTTAAATCTTTTAAGACTAATAAAATAATGAAATTACTAAAATCTCATAATCATTTATTTTTTCAAAAGTTTTTACCTGGCGTTTCTAAGGGAGATAAAAGGGTTTTTATCATAAAAGGCAAAATTGTAGGCGCCATATCAAGAGTACCTAAAAAAGGCAGTATTTTATCTAATATGAGCAAAGGGGCTCACGCAAAGTTAACTAAACTTACAAAAAAAGAGATTAAAGCAAGTAAAGAAATAGGAAAACTATTAGTTAAAAATAACATTTATTTTGCTGGAATTGATTTTGTTCAAGAAAAATTAATTGGCGATATTAATGTTACCAGCCCTACTGGCATGGCGGCTTATAAAGAATTATCCGGAATAAACCTTGCAAAATCCTTCTGGAATAATATTTGATTACATGTTGACAGAGAGATAATATTTTTGCTATAAGCCATCAAGCGCCGAGTTAAGACAACTTGCGGGCGCTATATAAATCCAGCTAAAGCGTTCAAGTCAAATGACCACCGCTTTAGCCGGTGGTTTTTTTTTGGAATAATCTAAAATTAAACCGGGTATTTGAACCATATTGTACACCTGGCATATGCCGAAGTACTAAAAAGGAGAAGTAGATGAAATCATTAGAACCCCTCAAAAGATTTCATCTCTCTCCGGTTAATTGGAGAGAACATGAGTAATATTTTATTAGACACATTAAAAAATCAACCTTTGATTTGTGCCGAGGGTTATTTATTTGAAATGGAACGAAGAGGTTATTTAACCTCTGGCGAGTTTGTTCCAGAAGTGGCTTTGGAACATCCTGAAGTTTTAGAAAATCTTCACAAAGAATTTCAACATGCTGGTTCTAACATTGTTCAAGCATTCACTTACAACGGTCATAGAGAAAAAATGAGAGTGATCAATAAGGAGCATTTGCTTGAGCCTTTAAATAGAGCAGCTTTAAGAATAGCAAGAAAATGTGCTGATAACCCACCTAAAGGTTTAAATGTAAGTTTAATGGCCGGTAACATTTCTAACAGTAATATTTGGGAAGATAATAATCCAAAAATTCAAACTCAAGTAAAAAGTATGTTTGCTGAGATGGTTAAATGGGCAAAAGAAGAAAAAGCTGATTTTATTATTGGTGAAACTTTTTATTACGCAGAAGAAGCATTTGCGGCGCTTGAAGAAATTAAAAAATCTGGTCTTCCATCAGTAATTACAATTTCCCCAATGGGTGAAAATAAAATGAGAGATGGTTATACTATTATTGAAACTTGTAAGAAGTTAGAAGAACTTGGAGCTGATGTTGTGGGTCTAAATTGTTTTAGAGGTCCTGCTACAATGCTTCCTTACATCAAAGAAATAAGAAAAGAACTTAAATGTCATGTTGCTGCTTTACCTGTTCCTTACAGAACAACAGAAAAGCATCCAACATTTTTTAATCTTCCAGATAATAATGGATGTAATTGTCCTTCTCCTCATGGCAGAACTTTCCCTACTGCTATGGATCCATTGCAGTGCAATAGATATGAGATTGGAAATTTCGCAAAAGAAGTATTTGATCTAGGAGTCAAATACATCGGTGTTTGCTGTGGAGCTAGCCCAATGCATATACGTGAGGTTGCAGAGGCTATTGGTTTAAGAGTTCCAGCAAGCAGATTCAGGGAAAATATGAGTAAACATTTCATGTATGGTTCGGATAAAAAAATACCGAAACATATGAAAGAGTATGGAAACGTAGCGTAAGGAGGCTATAATAATGAAAAAAGAAACGACAAGAGAAACAGTAAGGGGGAAAATCAATGGCTGATTTTAAACATCCGGAAACTATTGGCTTACATGGTAGCGATTACAGAAGTGATCCTGCAACTACAGCAGTAGCAGTTCCAATTTACCAAACTACATCGTACCAATTTAAAAATGCAGAAACAGCTGCAAATTTATTTGGTTTAAAAGAGTTTGGTAATATTTACACAAGAATAATGAACCCAACATGTGATGTGTTAGAAAAAAGAGTTGCAGCACTAGAAGGTGGTGTAGCTGCACTTGCGGTTGGTTCAGGTCAGGCAGCATCAGCAATGTGTATTCAAAACTTAGCACAGGCTGGAGATAATATTGTTGCTTCAACTGACTTGTACGGAGGTACAGTAAACTTATTCAAAAATACTTTAAGACAACAAGGTATTGAAGTTAGATTTGCAGATCCTGCGGATCCTAAAAACTTTGAAAAAGTTACTGATGATAAAACAAGAGCTTATTACGGTGAGTCTTGTCCAAATCCTTATCTTCGTGTGTTCCCAATCAAAGAAGTTTCAGATATCGGTAGAAAAAAAGGTATTCCTTTAATTATCGATAACACGGCTTCACCAGTAATTTGTAAACCATTAGCTCATGGTGCTGCAATTGTAATGCACTCATTAACAAAGTATATTGGTGGTCACGGAACTTCAATTGGTGGAATAATTGTTGATGGCGGTAACTTTGACTGGATTAAAGATAGAAAAAGACAACCATTAATTAATGAGCCAGATCAAAGTTATGGTGGTGCCATTTGGGCAGATGCAGTTCCTCAACTAACAGGAGCTAACATTCCTTTTGTAATCAGGGCAAGAGTGGTTTTATTAAGAGACTTAGGTGCTCCTTTAAGTCCATTTAATGCTTTCCAAATTATTCAAGGTTTGGAAACAGTTGCTCTTAGAATGAAACAACACTGTAGTAACGCAGAAAAAGTTGTGTCTTTCTTAGAAACTCAAAAGAAAGTTAAAAATGTAATCTACCCTACTAATCATCAAGGTGAGATAAAAGAAAGAGCTAAGAAATATATGCAAGGTGGATATGGATCCTTAGTTGGTATGGACTTGGGTACTAAAGAAGCAGGTGCAAAATTCATTGATAATTTAAAAATGCTTTATCACGTTGCAAACATTGGTGATGCTAGAAGTTTAGCTATTCACCCGGCTACTACAACGCATAGTCAGCTAGATGATGCAGCGTTAGCAGCAGCAGGTGTAACACCAGGTTACGTGAGATTATCAATCGGTATCGAACACCCGGATGATATTATTGCGGATATCAAACAAGCTTTAGCAGCTTGAATTTTATTTGCCCCGCTTAAAAGTGGGGCAAGATAAAAAATGATTAAACAGATTAAATCATCAGAAATTAAAAATTATATTAAAGATAATTCTAATGTAGTTTTACTTGATGTGAGAACTGAAAATGAGTGGAATTCATTTGGTAAGCCAAATGCCGAAGATTTAAATTCCAAAACTTATTTTGTTACAGTTAGTCCTGATTTATCCAATTGGCAAGTTCCAGATCCAAATTTTGTAGAAAATGTAAAAAAAAAAATTAATAAAGATAAAAAAATATTAGTTATGTGTGCTGCCGGAGGAAGATCTATGATAGCAGCAAATCTTTTGGAAGCTGAGGGATATTCTACGTTAAATATTTCTGATGGTTATAGTGGTAACGGTCAAGATCCTGGATGGAAAAATTTAGGATTACCTTCTATTGTAGATAACTGATTTCTTAGCTATTTTTTCTATTAAAGATATTTCTTTAATTACATTTATTTTTGGAAATTTTTTCACAATCTCTGACGTCTTCTTAGCCAATATAGTATTTGTTGATGATATTTGTTTTTTTACAATTGTGCAAAATTCAGACCTTGTTCGCTCTATAGAAATGCAAGTATCTTGTTTTTTATCGGGATTTTTTTCCTCAGCATAGGCGATGGCGTGTTCTAAAGGGGTTTTTCCTGTTTGTTTTTTTACTCCGTAGCTAATCGCCGAATTTAAACTGGATTGAACAATTCTTCCATTGGAGGTGCTGGTGCCAAGTAATGCCAAAGACTCAGCACACCCGTTGAGCAAGAAAATCATTGATAATAAAAGCAATGTCTTTTTCATGATTAAAGTTTGTTTTAACTGGTTTCATATCTGCTTCATCATTAAATAAAAGTTAATTGTTTTAGTTTTATTTTTATTAACACAACTCATGGTGGTTAAGATCTTAAATTTGAAATTTAGATTTTGTTATAGAATTATTAATCTAAATAACTAATTTTAGAATTTTGATCTATTTTAGGTTGTATTGACGAGGTAAGGTCTTTTATGCTCTCGTCTCTTGATCTTTTTAAGATTTTGGATTTAGTTAAATCTAATTGCTTTTTTACTATCGCACAAATCTCAGAATTAGTTTTTTCAATAAAAGATAAGCATGGTTTGTTTTTTTTATCAGGATTTTTTTCCTCAGCATAGGCGATGGCGTGTTCTAAAGGGGTTTTTCCTGTTTGTTTTTTTACTCCGTAGCTTATTGCTGAATTAACAGAGGACTGGACAATTCTACCGTTTGAAGCGCTGGTGCCAAGCAATGCAACTGACTGAGCGCAGCCATTTAATAATAATAACATTATCAAAAGACCAAATAATTTATTCATACTCCCTTTTTTATTCCCTTCCATGTTTAAGCATAGATCCATTACAAATAAAACGAATCGAATCACTCAAAATGAGTTTAACAAATACAACCTATAATTGAAGAAGATATTTAAGAAATTACTCTAATAGGTTTATTATTTAGACATCCCTCAAGATTTTCTATCATCTGTAAGTAAAATTTTGTGTAATTTTCTGCAGTGACATATCCTATATGTGGCAACAATAGAGCGTTAGGAAGAAATCTTAATTTATGATCTTGAGGTAAAGGTTCTTTGTCGAAAACATCTAAACCTACTCCCGCTATTTTTTCATCTTTAAGAGCTTCCACCAAATCATTTTCATTAATAATTAATCCCCTAGAGGTATTGATTAGAAAAGCAGTTTTTTTCATCATATCTAACTCTTTTTTTGTTATTAAATCTTTGTATCTTTCACCTAAAACTATATGAATTGAGATTATATCTGAATTTTTAATTAAATCTTCTTTACTCATTGGCAAAACTCCTACTTCATTTGCATGAGATAAGTTTAAATTTTCACTCCAGGCACAAACCTCCATATCAAAAGCCTTTGCAATCCTAGCTACTTGCGTACCAATTTTTCCAAGACCAATCAAACCTAACATTTTACCTTTTAACTCAAAGCCAATAGTTGTCTGCCAATAACCTTGGAACATATTATCAATTTCTTGTTTCATATTTCGAATAAGACCTAAAATCAAAGCCCAGGTAATTTCTGCCGCAGGATTAGAATTAATTTCTGTGCCACAAACAATTATATTTTTTTTTTTAGTTGTTTCTAAATCAATCGCTTTATTTCTCATTCCTGATGTCATGATGTATTTTAGTTTAGGTAAACTCTCTATCAGATCTTTAGTCATTGGAGTTCTTTCTCTCATGATAAATAAAGCTTCGAATTCTTCTAATTCAACAATAGCTTCTTTTTCATCTGTAAAGGGTTCATTAAAAACTTTAAAATCAAATTTACCTTTATACTTTCCTACTTCAACAATCTGTTGAAAAGCATTTTGATAGTCATCTAAAACTGCAATTTTAATCATTGGATCTTTCTATTTGATAAATAAATACCAGCAATTATAAAAGTCGCCCCAATAAAATGAAACAATTGAAATTTTTCTTTAAAAATTATTATTGCCATAATTGCACTGAAAAGCGGCATTAGTTGAATAAACATGGATGATCTATTGGGTCCTATAAGTTCAATTGCTTTCTGCCAACAATAATACGCTGCAATCGCTGGAAAAATAACTACATACAATAAAATAAAAATAAAAGCTTTATTTATTTTTAAATCTAATCCAATCGATTGTTCGTATAGAAATTGTGGAATCAAAAATATTAATCCTACAGTAACCATTATTTGAATTAAAGAAAACTGAGATAAATCAAGCTTGCTTTTTTTAAGTAACGTTGAATATAATGACCAGCTTAAAACACAAACAAGCATCCATATATCTCCTATGTTAAAACTTAAAGAAATTATTTTTTTAATGTCTGCATTTGAAATGATTGTCCCAACTCCAAATATTGATAAAATTAATCCAAATATTTGAAATAAATTTGTTTTTTCAATTTTCATAATCGATGAAAAAATTATTATCATTGGAGGAATTGCAGCTAACATTAAAACTGCATTTATTACTTGCGTAAAGTTTAAAGCAAAATAAACAACTGAATTAAAAGTACTAATTGTTAAAATGCCCATAAAACTTATTACTAAAAAGTTTTCTTTAATATATTTTTTCTTCGCTAAAATTTCTTTAATTGTAAAAGGTATCAATATAAACCATACCATTACCCATCTTAAAAAATTTAAAGTAAGTGGTGGGACTTCGAATAAAGTTGCATATTTTCCGATAATAAAATTACCTGACCAAAATAAAGCTGCTAAAGTAAGAAAAGTATAAGCTAAATAATTTTTTGACAAATAATTCCTAATTAAATCTTTTTGAGCTGTATGGAGTTAAGTTTAGATTTGTTTTTTCTCCTGCAACTATTTTAGAAATAATTTTGCCTGTAATAGCGCCTAATGTCCAGCCTAAATGCTGATGACCAAATGCATAAATTATGTTTTTATTCTTTAAAGATGGTCCAAGAATTGGCAGAAAATCTGGAAGTGTAGGTCTAAAACCAAGCCATTCATCATCATGATTACCAAGATCAGGTAAAAGTTCTTTTGCACATTTAATTATATAATCAATCCTTTTTTTGGATGGGGGGTTTTTTAAACCACCCAGTTCAACTGTTCCAACAGCTCTTAAACCTTGATTCATCGGGGTCATACCAAATCCTCTGTCCAAAAAAATAACAGGACGATTAATTAGATGATCTTGGTCTTTAAAATGAACGTGATAACCTCTCTCTGTATCAAGTGGAATATTCTCTCCTAATTGATCAGTAAGAAACTTAGAAAAAGCTCCTGAAGCTACAACAGTTTTTTCAAATTTATATTCATCATTTTCTGATCTTATTGCTGTTTCATGATTGTTTATTTGTTCTAAATTTTTAATATCAGTCTGAATAAACTTTCCTCCACGCTTTAAATATAATTTAAATATCCTTTTAAGAATTCCATGTGGATCCCTTGCATGCATAGCACTTTCATATATTACACCCGCGTCAAATATAGGTT